>JAFAZZ010000212.1 GCA_019239375.1 Solirubrobacterales bacterium
CGATGACCACGTATGCGATGGACGCGAGGGCGCGCATCTGAGACAGGTTCGCCGGGCCCCGGCGGCCTCCTCCCGTACCAGCGCCGGTCCGCGATCCGAAGCCGACTCGACCCTGCTGATCAACTCCCGCGGAACGAGGTACTCGGACCGGGGTGAGCAGCGTCGCGGTAGTGACGAGCTGGGGTGAGCACGCTGACCGGGGCCCGGGGGCGGAGCGAGGTCTGGTTCGCGTGGTGCAGCTGGAGGGTGAGCGCAACCCCTCAGGACTTGACGTTCCGGGCCATAGATGCGATGGCCGAATTCGTCGCGCTCGCGACCGACGTCGCCATCTCGGACAGCTGCGATAGGCGGTTCATGAGCATTTGCATCTCGAACATGTCGGAAATCGAGATGTTTTCGCTGCCCGTCAGCGCATCCATCTTCTGCTTCACGTCCGCAGCTGCCCGGTCCAAGATGGCGGACAGGTCTCCGGGAGCCTGATCGGGCGCTGGTCGGGCGCTCGCCGGGGCTCGCCGAACATCTCTACGCGCGGCTGCGACCGAATCCGCATCATGGATGATGCCGCTACAGAGCGACTCCATGAAGCGGTCGAGCTGTTCGATGCGATGAGCCAGGGGACGCGCGGCGGGCACAGCCCGGGCGCCGTCGACCACCACGAGGTTCTGTGCCGCCAGGAGCTTCCTTGCCACCACCGCGTCCCGCCCGAGGGGCTTGAACGCCACCGTGTTCGCCGGGGCCCCTGTCGAGACGGCTGCAGCCGCGATGCTGCCCTGGCCGACGGACCAGAGGCTGCCGGCGACGATTAGCCCCAAGACACGGGGCCAGGACGGTACAAGCCGGATCATGGCGGTGAAAGATAACCGGTCGCTCTAGGTCGGCGGCGGGCCCGGGCGTCAGCGCCCGAGTCCGCCGTCTCCTCGATGTTCAGTCCTGGGTGACGAGCCGCGCGGTTTGCCGTTTCTTGAGCGTGACCTCGGACTCTTCCTCGGTCGCCTCGGACTCACGCAGCGGGCGGGTTCGATCGAACTCATCCCACATGCGGCGACTCGCCTCGGCCTCCTCGGCCCGGCGCCTGAACCACCACTCTTCGCACACGGCGAGACCTCCTGGTCGACCCATTCATGATCCTGCCGACCGATGGCCAGCGCAAGGGCAACACCACACCTGTCGGCTGTCCTACCCTAACCCGGCGATCGCCACGTGGAAGCATCGCCGCCGCGGTTAGCCCTGCGCTTGGGTCAGGCGATGACCGGCCGACGGTCGGTCCACGGTCGCTCTGCCTCCAGCTCCGCAGCCAGCCGCAGGACCGTTCGCTCCTCGTGCGGTCGGCCGACGATCTGCACCGCCAGCGGCAGACCTTCCCGGGAGTATCCGGCGGGTATCGAGGCTGCCGGCTGGCCAGTGATGTTCCAGAGGATGGTGAAGGGGACCCAGCCCGTCTCCCACAGGTAGGTCACGGTGGCGCCGCGTCCTTCCATGATGCCCGCGGGCACCGCCGGGGCCGCCATGACTGGTGTGAGGAGCAGATCGTGAGCGTCGAACATCGCGATGAGCCGAGCGACGATTGCGCGCTCGGCGTCCAGCAGCCGGTCGGTGGCGCGGTCGGAGACAAGCGCTCCGGCCCGGGCGAAGGTGCGGGTGCGTCGCTCAAGCCGCTCGGGCCGCTCCACGGCATCTACGAGGTCGCGGACGGCCCGAAAGATCAGCCCCATGATCACCGGCACATCACGAGCACGCGTGTTGATCCTCCGCTCCTCGACGGTGTGTCCGAGCGAGCGCAGCAGGGAGGCCGTTTCGTCGAGTGCGGCGCGCACGTCGTCGGTGAGACGGCCGCGCGCCCCGGCGGGGAAGTCGGCCGCGACGCCGATGCGCAGGCGCTCGGGTTTCCTCTGCGCGGCCTGCATGAAGCCTTCCGTGTCCGCGCTGAGCACGTCGAGCATCAGGCCGGCGTCCCGGACCGAGCGCGTCAGCGCCCCGAAAACCACCCAATGCATGCGGTCGCTGTCGTGTGGAGCGCGCGGGACCCGGTCACGTTGTGGCTTGAGCCCGAACAGGCCGCAGCAGGCGGCCGGGATCCTGATCGAGCCGGCGCCGTCGGCACCCAGCGCAGTGGGCACCATGCCCGCGGCCACCGCGGCGGCGGACCCTCCGCTCGAGCCGCCGGGCGTCCGCTCGGGATCCCAGGGATTGCGGGTCACACCCCAGGTGACCGACTCGGTGAACGGCCACAGCCCCAGTTCGGGCATCTTGGTCTTCCCGACCACAATTGCCCCGGCTGCGCGCAGCCGCCGCACGACCTCGGCGTCGGCCGGGGCTCTCGTCACGATCGCCCCGGTGCCCTGGCTGGTGATCTCGCCGGCGATGTCGATCTCGTCCTTCACCGCGACCGGGACCCCGAGGAGAGGACGGTCCTCGCCCGCCTTCGCCCGGGCATCCGCCTGCGCCGCCTCTAGGAGCGCACGTTCGGCGTAGACAGCTCCGAACGCGTTCAACTCCGGATCGAGGCGCTCGATCCGGCCGAGCACCAACTCGACCAGCTCGTGCGCCGACACACCACCACGCCGAACCAGCTCGGCCTGGCCGGCCACCCCGGCGAATGCGATCTCGTCATCCAACACCGGCCGATCGTAAGCGCCCACGGCGCAGGAATCCAATAAGCCGGGCGCGGAGCGGATACGCGGCGTACGGGCCGTGGTCGGGGTCCTGCGGTCCGAGGACCTCTGCTGGAGACGGCGGTTTGGATGACGTTGAACGGGCAAGAAGCCAGTTCGTAGGCGAAGTTACATGGCGCTATTGCCTTTGAACCGCTCGCGCGGAGGTGAGGACGAATGACCAGGAGACCGTGGCTTCTCGCGCTTCTCAGCGCGGCCGTCGTCTGGATGATCACGGCTACGCCGGGAGTTGTGCACGCCGTGACCACTGCCGCCGGGGTCAGCTCCCCTAGCCAAGCCCACGGACCGGATCGAAGCGTTGGCGCCCATTGGATCGACACGTGGACGGCCATGCCCCAGCTCACCGAGCCTGGCAACATGCCGCCGGCGCCGTTCACCGGGACCAGTACGGTCCTGGTCAACGCGACGCTTCGCCAGACGATCCACGTGACGCTCGGCGGGCGACAGGTACGCCTCGAGTTCTCCAACGCGTTCGGCGGGACGGATCTGCCGATCACCAAGGCCGTCCTTGCCTTTCCCGCGGGCGGCCAGGCCGGGGTCAGCGCGATAGTGCCGGGGAGTGCGCGAGCCCTCACATTCGGCGGTCGCAGCTCCGTCACCGTGCCGGTAGGAGCCCAGGTGGTCTCCGATCCGGTGCCGCTGGATGTCGCGCCGCTGACAAACCTGTCCGTAACGATGTACCTCGCCCAAGGCCAGGCCTCGACGGACATCACATCCCATCCGGGCTCCCGGACGACCTCTTACCTGGTCGCCGGTGACCACACGACCGACACCGATCTGCCTGGCGCCACCCCGGTCGACCACTGGTACTTCATCAGCGCGGCCGAGATCACGGGGCCCCTGCGCGCCGCCGGCGTCGCCATCCTCGGCGACTCGCTCACCGACGGACGCGGCTCCACCACCAACGGCAACGATCGCTGGCCTGACGATCTAGCCGCCCGCTTGCAGGCGCACCCAGCGACGCGAAAGGTCGCGGTACTCAACCAGGCCGCCGGCGGCAACTGCGTCCTGCACGACCCCGGCCAGGGCTGCCTCGGCCCGAACGCCTTCGGTCGTCTGGACCGCGACGTACTCGCCCAGCCGGGGCGGCGGTGGCTGATCGTCTTCGAGGGCGTCAACGACATCGGCACCGCCGACGCGACCGTCGCGGCGCAGCAGCAGGTGGCGCAGGATCTAATCACCGCCTACGAGCAAATCATCACTCAAGCCCACGCCAGCGGCCTGCCGGTCTACGGAGCCACGATCACCCCGTTCGGCGGGAACTCTCTGTACGACGATCCGCAGGGTCTGCGCCAGCAGACCCGCGAGCAGGTAAACCATTGGATACGGACCAGTGGTTGGTTCGACGCAGTCCTCGACTTCGACCGAGTTGTCCGCGACCCGGCGAACCCGGGTCAGATCCTGCCGGCTTACGACTCAGGAGATCACCTGCATCTCAACCCGCAGGGTTACCGGGCGCTCGCCGCGTCGATCCCGCTGCAGCTGTTCACAAACGGCGCGGATACCGCGCGGCCGGCGCCATAACCGTAGGTCAGCATGTGGTCCTATGGACTGCGGATCCGCTGGCGCCGCGGCGGGGGGCAACCGCGTCGGCAACGTCAGAAGCACAGTATTGCCGGCTGTCTGATACCTGAGGCCTGTCCGGAAGTAGCGGTCCGCGAGCGAGGTCGCGCAAGTGATAGCCCCAGGTGAGGGCGCGCTGGGACTGGCGTAGGCATCGCTGTCAAGAATGGCTCGACTGCCGCGGAAAACCTCCACAAGTTCGGCGGCTCGATGGCTGGACCGCGGAACACCATCAAAGATGCGTGGCGCGGGAGCTCGCAGTCCCACTTGAGGAGAGGGTCCATGACCGAGCTCGAGAACGCCGCGGGCGCACAAGCGTCCGCTCCGGGCGAAGCCCACAGTTCTGCAGGCGGCGACGCCGACGGCGACCGCCAGCCCGCGCCCGCGCCCGCGCGAATGCTCAATCGAGTCGCGCCGCGGGTCGGACGGCGCGGCTTTTTGGCGATGGCGGGGGGCGCCGCAGCATCCCTTCCTCTCGTCCGAGCCCGCGAGAGCGTGGCTGCGCCGCGGCCGGGTGAGCGTGATGCGCAGGCGCCGCTGGTCATCGCCAGGCAAGGCAGCTTCCTGATCGGCGGAAGCGTGGTGACCAACCCCGGCACGTTCGACCCGATTGCGCTGACGCCGGACGGGCAGACGATCCACGGCGACCACGCATACGCGCAGTATCAGATCCCTGCGGCCGCGCGTCGCTATCCGCTCGTTATGTGGCACGGGGGCGGTCAGTTCAGCAAAACCTGGGAGAGCACGCCTGACGGGCGGGATGGCTACCAGAACATCTTCCTGCGCCGCGGTTTTGCGACCTACATCATCGATCAGCCGCACCGCGGCCGCGCGGGGCGCGCGACTGCGAATGGCACGATCGATGCAGTCCCGGGTCCTGGGCCGACCGGCGAGCAGGGAATATTCATCCGCTTCCGGCTCGGGATCTGGCCGAGTTACTTCCCTGGAGTGCAGTTCCCACGGGATGCTGCCGCGCTCGATCAATGGTGGCGGCAGCAGACGCCCGACACCGCTCCGACCAGCAACGACATGGCAACGGATCCGGTCGCCGCGCTGTTCGACAAGATCGGTCCGGCCGTGCTACTTACGCATTCGGCAAGCGGCGTGCTGGGATGGATCACGGCGACCAAGAGCTCCAACGTCCGTGCGGTTTATGCCTACGAGCCCGTGACCCAGGTGTTTCCCGAGGGGCAGGTCCCGCCGCCGGTCGATTCCGGCCCGCTCGGACCGATCACCGGTACACCGATTCCGCTGGCCGACTTCCAGCAGTTGACCAAGATTCCGATCGAGATCATCTGGGGGGACAACTTCCCGACCGCTGATCAGGCCCCGTCCGGGTACCCGGACATCGAGATCTGGCAGGGGCGCATCATCATGGCCCAGAACTTCGTCGACCTGATCAACGCCATGGGCGGCCAAGCGCGTCTCGTCCACCTCCCGGACATCGGGATCTTCGGCAACACCCACTTCGCGATGTCCGACCTGAACAACGTCCAGATCGCCAACCTGCTGTCGGACTTCCTCCGCAGACACAATTTCGATCGACGTTGAAAGCGGGCACGACGCTGAGAAGGCCTGACGCAGGTCCGCTGCCTCTGCGCCGGTGACCCCCGGGGCCGAGCCGCGTCGGCACCCGGGTCGCTGACAGCGGCCGTCCATTCGTGTCCGAATGTGACCCGCAGCCGGCGGAATTCGAGGCGGTGCTGGAGCGGCGCCGTCGGCGTCGGCAGGATCAGTCATGCTTTGGGGCGAAATATGGTTGCAAACGACAATCGCGCCGATGAGGGAGGCGTATGTCAGGCCCACCAGCGGATCGACCGCTACTGACCGAAGAGGAGCGAAGGCGCCGGCGCGCTGAGGCTCGAGCTCGCGCCAGGCGGGTTCGGCTGGCGGTCCTTTTTGGGCTAGTGGCCGTCGCGGCGCTGGCGGTTGGCCTCGCGCTCGGGGCGACTGGCGGGGCTGGAAGCCACACCACCTCGAGGCGCCTTGTCGCGCTGGCTCATCACAAGAAGGCTCCGGTGATACCTCCGGTGAGCATCACCGTCGAGGCCAGCGGTGATCTGCTGATCCACTCCCCGGTCTGGGAGCAGGCGCTGGCCGATGGCGATGGGACGCACTACAACTTCGCCGCTCTGTTCAAGCAGATCAAGCCGTACATCACGGGTGTCGACCTACCGCTGTGTCACGTGGAGACGCCGATGACACCCGCACAGCCCACCGGTTATCCGATCTTCAACACGCCCCCCGCGCTCGCGCAGGGGATCCGTCAGACGGGGTGGAAGGCTTGCTCGACGGCCGCGACCCATTCCCTCGACCAAGGCGAGACCGGCGTCGTTGACACGATCCGCGCCCTCGATCAGAACGGCATCCGCCACGCCGGCACCTACGCCTCGGCCGCCGCGGAGCGAACTCCGCTGATCCTGACGGTCAAGGGAGTCAAGGTCGCTTTTCTGTCCTACACCGAGCTCACCAACGGAATCCCCTCGCCCCACCCGTGGTCGGTAAACCGGGCCGAGAACGTTGCGCAGATCCTCGCGGAGGCGCGCCGCGCCCACGACGACGGCGCGCGGGTCGAGATCATCAACATCCATTGGGGTGATGAGGACGTGCAGGCGCCCAGTGCTTTTCAGATGCATCTCGCCGAGGTCCTCACGCGCTCGCCCTACATCACCGCGGTCGTCGGCCAGCACGTGCACATTCCCCAGCCGATCCGGAAGATCAACGGCAAGTTGGTCGTGTTCGGTGAGGGCAACTTGATCTCAAACCAGACCAGTGCCTGCTGCCCGACCGCGTCACAGGATGGTCTCATCGCCCTGCTCACCATCGTCGTGGACGCTCACGGTGCTCGAGTGACGCTCGTCCACTACGTCCCGATCTGGGTTCAGCATCCGAGCTTCGTGGTGCTTCCCGTGGGTCGAGGATTACGGACTGATCCGGCAGACGCGGCGGAGCTCCGCGCCTCGTACGCGCGGACGGTCGCAGCAGCAGGCCGCGGGCCGCAGGTGCAGCCCATTCCCGCACACCTGCCCTGACGCTCGAGCCTCGTCGTAGTTCGGCCGCTCCAGTCGCGTCCCCCGCCGCGGCGGATCTGGCTTCGACCTGGCTCGCCGCGCGGCTACATCCCTGGCGGGCGCAGCATCTCATGTAATTCGATCTGCCCGCCCGGAGTGTGGAAGTGCGGGTGGTCCTGGAGCAAGCCCACCACGGTCTGCTGCGAGTCGGCATCAAGGATCGAGAAACCGGCGATGTCGTTGTACGCCTCGCCATCGCGCACGATCACGCCCTCGCCGAGCGGCGCGCCTAGATCGTCGATCGCTGAGCCAGCCTTGGCCGCCCATGCCTGCCAGAGCTCCATGCCCGCCTGCCGCTGCTCCGGCGTCGAGGACTCCATCTGCTCCCGCGACGAGACCGGCGCGCGGTAGAGAACGAGAAACCTGGACACATCGACTCCTTCCGGTCGTGGCTATACTTTACCGATCAGTGAAGTATAAGCAACGCAGCCTCGACGCCGTCTTTGCCGCGCTGGCCGACCCGACGCGCCGCGCAATCGCCGAGCGCCTCGTCGAGGGTCCCGCGTCGGTGACCGAGCTCGCGGAACCGTTCGACGTAACGTTGCCGGCGATCGTTAAGCAGCTAGCGGTGCTTGAGCACGCCGGACTGGTTGAGCACGAGAAGGACGGACGCGTGCGCTACTTCACCCTGGTCCCCGAGCAGCTCGACAGCGTCGCTGACTGGCTGGAGCGCTACGGCAACTTCTGGCGCGAGCGATTCGACGGCCTGCACAGCTACCTGCGCGGCGAGCGCGAGAGGGACCGATGAGCAACGAGCGCGCGAGCGTCCGCATCGTTGACGTCTTCGACGCCCCGCGCGACGTGGTGTTCGCGGCGTGGACGGAGCCGGAGCGGCTCAAGAAGTGGTGGGGGCCGGGGTTCTTCGAGACAGTGTTCGCCGAGGTCGACCTCAGGCCGGGCGGTCGGTACGAGCTGCTCCTCGAGCCGGGGTCGATGCGGCTGGTCGGTCAGTTTCGCGAGGTGATGCCGCCGCGGCGCCTGGTCTATACCTGGCGCTGGGTCGACGGGGTGCCCGACAGACGGGAGTCGCTCGTGACCGTCGAGTTCCGCGAAGACGGCCCCCGCACCGAGGTGGTGCTAGTGCACGACAACTTCGTGGGCCCCGGCCCCGTGGACATGTACGACGAAGGCTGGCGGAGTGGCCTGGACAAACTCCGCGCGTTCCTGCGACCGAAGGAGATCACCAATGCCCAGAGCGAGTAGCGAGATTGTGATCGATTCCGCACGCGACGATGTGTTCGCGTTCCTCGCCGACCCAGAGAACGACCCGCAGTGGCGCAGCGGCGTTCTGGACCTCAAGCGCGTTTCGGGTAATGGGATCGGAGCCCGCTATGCGCAAGGCGTCAAAGGCCCGGGCGGCCGGCGGATCCCAGCCGACATCGAGATCACCGAATTAACGCCCGGCGAGTCCATCGCCTTCCAGACGGTCACCGGCCCCGTCGGCCCCGCGGTCGCTATGCGCTCGCCGCCGCTGATGGCGGGACGTGCGTGCGCTTCGAACTCGAGGCCGACCTGAAGGGCGCTAAACGCCTCATTGCCCCCATGGTGCAGAAGACCATGAACAACGAGGTCGGCCAGCTCGACCGCCTCAAGCGGGTAATCGAGCAGGCTGAGGGCGCCCGCCGCTGAGGCGCCTCCTGCGCCGGCAGCGACGGCACGCTCGCGCCCCAGGCGCCTGGCCAGCGAGGCAGCGCCAGCGCGGCTACGAAGCCAGCAGGCAGCAGTCTGCGCAGAGCAGACACGCGGCTCGGCGGACACACGCGCCTGGGCCGCTTGACGTGCGTCGTCGCGCCTGATCGAATGCTCCACGAGATCCGACGAAAGGAGACGAGATGTCGGTACTGATGGGGCTGCGGATCAATGCTGATCCGGCACGAGTCGAGCAAGCTCTGAACCGCGATCCTGAACGGCTGAAGGGAATCGCCCAACGCGCTCGAGACGCGGGGTGCATCCACCACAGGTTCTTCGCCAACGAGGCCGGTGGGGAGGTCCTCGTGGTGGACGAGTGGCCTGACGCGGCCACGTTCATGCGGTTCTTCGAGAGCAGTCCCGACATCGGTGAGATGATGGGCGAGGCCGGCGTCACGGAGCAGCCGACGCCCGTGTTCTGGCGCGAGCTGGACACGCCGGACAAGTTCTAGATAAAGGGTGTAGAGGGCGCCGCAGACGCCCCGGTTCGTCCCTGGGCGGTGCGGGCGGCCGTGGTGGGCCACCGTCACGGTTGGGCGTGCGGGCCACCCTTAGGCGGGCGGAACGGTAGGCCTGTGGTTACGGCATTGATCCGGTCGTGATCGCCGCGCTCAGCGGTCGATCCCGGCAAGGAGGGCGCGCGTAAGCGACTCGGGATGCGTGAGCGGCATCATGTGGCCGGAGCCGTCGATCAATGTGTGCTGCGCGTACGGCACGTGTCGCCGGACGAGCTCGCAGATCGCGTGGTCGACGGCGGAGGTCTGCGAGCCCTCGACGACGTGGACCGGCGCGGCCACCCTGGCGAGCCCATCGAGGGTGAGCCGGCTGTCGTCGAAGAGAACGTCCCATAGGTCTCCGCGGCTCTGCTGGACCGCAAGAAACGCTTCGCGGCGCGGGGCTGGCCAGCGTGCGAACGAGCCGGGCCCGTTGTAGAAGTCGATGAACTCCTCGAACGCCTCACGCCACCGCCCTGCGCGAGCCTGCGTCCGCCACCGATCGCGCAGGCCACAGATCTGGGCATAGGCGTCGGCGTCCTGATTGCGCAGCAGCGCGTAGGCCTCAGGCTCGATGACGGAGAGCGAGTCCACCACCTCGGGCGCCGCAGTGGCCACGCGCAGAGCAGTTGCGCCGCCCCACGAGAACCCGACCAGCCACACAGCCACGCCGACGTGCTGGGCAACGGCGTAGACCTGATCGGCATAGTCGTCGAGGCTCCGGCGCCCGGCCACGCCAGGGCCCGTTCCCTCGCGGTAGGCCTCGATAGCGATGAGCCGGTAGCCCTGCGGCCAGAGCGAGAAGACCTGCTTCCACTCGCCGGCGCTGCCCACCCCACTGTGCAGGAACACCACCGGCCTCCCGGCGCCGTACTCCAGAACCTTCACGCGCCGCCCCAGCGGCGTGCAGAGTGTCGTAGCCGGCGCCACCATCAGTCGACCGGGTCGTTCGCTGCGCCCGCCGGCTTGCTCGAGCAGGCCAAGCTTCTGATCGGCGCGCGCGTTACGGTGATTGCGCCGTGACAGTTGCGGGAGAACGAGGACAGCGCGATCGGGCGAGGTCGGCGAGCGTTCCGCCCGCGGGCAGATCTAAGCGACAGTTCGGCAGTTCGCGCCACGAAGCGCTCCTCAGGCAAGGTCATTCGTCGTCTTGTGATGCGCGCTGACCCGATCCTCCGGGCTAACACCGCGTCAACCAGAGACGCGACCCGCGGCAAAACCTTCCCAACCGCGGTACTCGCTGTGGCGCTCGATGCTGAGGTGCTTTCGGCGCTGAGACGCTCGACACGGCAGAGGATCAAATGAACAGGTGGCCGCCGTTGCGCGGCATCCCCTCCTTCAACGCGATCAAGTTCGCGCACACATACGGGATGCGTTGATGCTCGTGCCACTCGGTCGGGAAGTAGGTGACGAGCCGTGAGGTCTGAAACGCCGCCTTGATCTGCGGGACGAAGCTCCGGTACTGGCGATCTGTGTAGTACCAGAACGAGTTCTCGTTGTAGAAGGCGACGTGTGTCGGATCTTGGAAGGCGCCTCGACCGTCGGTACTCGGTGTCTGGGAGAGCAGCAGGCCACCGGGCGCGAGGACGCGGTAGAGCTCGTTTATCAACGCCACCTTGTCGGTTACATGCTCCAGGAAGTCGACCGCCCGGATCACCCCGACGGAGTTGTCATCGAGCGGTAGCGGCGCTGGTAGGGTGGCGACGATGTCGACGTCGTCCCCGGCGTACTGGTCGACGCCGAGATAACCGGGGGGCCGGTTGTGCGCCGCGCCCAGGTCAAGCGTCAGTAGGCTGTTCCGGCCGGCCCATGCGAGGGCACTGGCCTCGATGTAGTGGTCGTAGAGGGCCACCGTCTCCTGCTGGATGAACGCATTTGTTTCCGCGTCGCGCTGGGTGTTGCGCGAGTGCATCCGCTGCAGATATAGGCACTTGTCGATGAGGTGGAAATCACCGACCTGATAGAGCCTGCACATCAGATCTTGGTCGTCGAGGACGTTGCGGCTCGCGTCGTAACCGCCGGCGGTCTCGTACGCCGCGCGGTCGTAGGCCCGCACGTGGTTGGGGGCAAACCAGATGTAGGAAACGTTGTGCGGGGTGGGCGCCAGTGCCTCCACGTACTGAACGTCGCGGCCGTCGATCCTCGCGTCGCGGTAGACCCAACCGTTCGAGACGTCGAAGCGAGAGTCGTCACGCGACCCGTCCTCGAGGATCTGCGCCGTGTGGCTGTAGACCAGCGACGCGGTCGCGTGCTCGTCGAACGCGCGTGCGATCTCCGCGAGAGCATCGGAGCCGAGGATGTCGTCGTGATCGAGCTCGACCAGCAGGTCTCCGCGCGCCTGAGCACATGCTCGGCGTTTCGCGGCCCCGACTCCGTTGACGGAGTCATCGATCAGGATCCGCAGCCGTGGGTCGCTGCGCTCTGCGCGCCAGCGCGCGCCCGAGTTGAGCAGCAGGACCCATTCCCAGTCGTCATAGGTCTGCGACAGCAGGCTGTCGAAGCACTCATCCAGAAAGCGCGGATGATGCGAGACTGTGAAGACGCTTACCCGAGGTGACCCGCTCACTTCGACGTGGTCGTCTGCGCGGGTGTGGTGATCGTTTTCAGCCTGCTGTCGAGCGCCACGGCGCGTGCGCGGGCCTGGGCGGCCTGGACCTTATCGCCGAGACGGGTGTAGACGAAGCTCTCGCGCAGGAAAGCGGTCGCAGCCTTTGGATTGATGCTGGTGATGCGCTCGTAGAGCGCCAAAGCCGAATGAGGGTTGGTTCCCTCCAGCAGGATCGCCTTGTTGTACATCGCCGGCGTGTAGTTGGGATCAGTGCCCACCGCCTCCGTATAGTCGGCGATCGCGGCCGACGGACGGTTCTGCACCTGGGCGAGCAGCCCGAGGTTGTACCAAGCGAATTTGTTGCGCGGGCTCAGAACGAGAACGTCGCGAAAAGTGGTCTCCGCCTGTGGATATTGCCGGGCGTTTGCCTGCGCGATCCCCGTGTTGATCAGCGCTGTAACTGAATTCGCGCTGGCCTGCGCGGACGCGCTCGAGGAGGTTTGCGCCGAGGAACCGCGATTGCCGCTGCCCGACCCACAACCGGTCAACGCCAGACCGCTGATGATAAGGGCTGTGAAAACCAGCGCTAGGCGGTGCTGGTGAGCTCGGCCTTGGATCCCGCGTCTCCTGATCGTTGGTCCGGGGCACATTCTACGGGTGAAGCTTGATTGTGATCGCAGCTGAGCCATGGTCAATTAGCGCAGACGACCTCGGTGGTCACCGTGTTGGCGCTCGCGCCGAGTGAGCCTGCGTAGTAGGTGACCGTCCAACCGGTACCGGTCGTGGTTTGCTCGGAGGTAGACATGGTCACGCCGGCCGCATCTGACGAGGATCCGCCACCCCCGATCGCAGTACCGGTCGTGCACGTCGCTACGACGGTGACAGCGGCTCCGGCTGTTGTAGGTCCGGTGGCCGAGGCGGTTTTTGTAGTGAACGTCCTCGGCGTGCCTTGGGAGCCCTGCGCACCCTGCGATCCCTGCGGTCCCGCAGCGCCCGTTCCCGTCGCACCTTGGGCCCCCTGGGGGCCCTGCGTACCCGTCCCGATGGCGCCCTGCGCCCCCTGGGCGCCTTGCGGCCCCGTCGTCCCGGGAGCGCCTTGGAATCCCTGTGGCCCCTGTGCGCCTGCCGCGCCGCCCAGGCCTTGTGCCCCGATGGCGCCCTGCGGACCCAACCCTCCCTGGGTTCCTTGAGCTCCGGTGGCTCCTGTGGCGCCCTGCGCGCCGGTCGGACCCTGGAAGCCCTGCGGGCCGGCGAGACCTTGGGAGCCTTGAGCGCCGGTCGCGCCCTGAAAGCCCTGGCTGCCCTGCGCGCCGGTCGCGCCCTGTGAGCCTTGACGTCCCTGGGTCCCTTGCGCTCCGGTAACCCCCTGCGCGCCGGTCGTGCCTTGATTGCCCTGGGCACCCTGCGTACCGGTCGTGCCCTGGAAGCCCTGGAAGCCCTGGAAGCCCTGTGCGCCCGCGGCTCCTTGTACGCCCTGGCTGCCTTGCGCTCCGCTCGCGCCCTGCGCGC
>JAFAZZ010000298.1 GCA_019239375.1 Solirubrobacterales bacterium
GGCGGGCTCGGGGACGGCGGGCGCGGAGACGGCGGGCGCGGAGACGGCGGGCTCGGGGACGTGGGCCGCAACGTCCGGGCCCAGCACCGGCTCCCACTCAGGCACAACCGGAAGCATCGCCATGATTGTCTCGGCGGCTATGTAGCAGTGCGGGCTGCCGAGGTCGTAGTAGAAGACGGGCTGAGCCTGATCCACGTCAGCCGTGGACGAGCCATCCGTCCGCGGCGCGCCCGGCCTCCATCACCGCCTCCGACAGGGTGGGGTGGCCATGGATGATCCGCGCCACCTCGGGATAGCCGCCCTCGAGCGCGCGTACGTTCACCAGCTCCTGGATCAGCTCGGTGGCGCGAGAGCCGACGATGTGCCCGCCGAGCAGCTCGCCGTACTGCGTTTCGCCCACGATCTTGACCAGTCCGGTGCGGTCGCCGTAGACCGTGCCGGCGCCGACGGCGCCGTACTGGAGCTTGCCCACCACCACGTCGTGCCCCTGGTCACGGGCCTGCTGTTCGGTCAGGCCGAAGCTGCCGACGTTGGGAGTGCAGAAGGTGGCGCGGGGCACGTCGGCGTACTCGATCGGATGCGTCTCGCGGCCAGCCGCGTCTTCCACGGCGATGACCCCCTCGTCTGAGGCCTTGTGGGCGAGCGCCGGCCCACGTGTCAGGTCGCCGATCGCGTAGATGCCCTGGGCGCTCGTTCGCATCGCTCCGTCGACTTCGACCAGTCCGGCCGTGCCGAGCTTGACGCCGGCCTTGTCGAGGCCCAGAGCTTCGATGTCCGGGCCGCGCCCCGTCGCGATGACCAGCCACTCGGCCTCGCCGGCCTGGTCGCCGTGGGTGTAGCGGCAGATCGATTCGGTCGATTCGATGTTCTCCACGAACGTGTTGGTGTGGATCGTGATGCCCTGGCGCTTGAGGCCGCGGTCGACGACCTTGGAGATGTCGGCGTCTTCGGTGGGCAACACGCGGTCCAGCGCCTCGAACAGCGTGACCTCGGCGCCCAGGCGTGCATACGCGGAAGCGATCTCGGCCCCCGACGCGCCGGCGCCCACCACGGCGAGGGTTCTTGGGGGCTCTGGGAGATCCCACGCCTCCTCGGTCCCAATCACCCGGCCCCCGAACTCGGTGCCCGGGATCGGCCGCTTGACCGAGCCGGTGGCCAGGATGATTGTCTTGGCAGAGATCGTGTTGTCGGCGACCGTGATGTCTCCGCCGCCGGCCAGCGCCCCCTCGCCCTCGATCAACTCGATCCCGTTCTTCTTGAACAACCCAGACACGCCGCCGGTGAGGGTCTTGACGACTCTGCCGCGCCGGGCCAGGACGCCGCTCCACTCGACCGTCGGCTCCCCCACCTTGATCCCGAAGTCGTCGGCCTCGCGGACCTCGCTCAGCACGTCAGCGACCCGCAGGATCGCCTTGGCCGGAATGCAGGCGTAGTTGAGGCAGCGGCCGCCGACTCGGTCTTTCTCCACGACCGCGGTCTTCATGCCGAGCTGGGCGGCGCGGATGGCGGCGACGTAGCCGCCGGGTCCCGAGCCGACCACGATGCAGTCGTACGAGGCCTCTGGCATGCGGCCGGAGACTATAGGAGGGCGTCTGAGCGGGGCGATCCGTATGCGTCACGAGCGGGCGATCCGCCGGGCCTGACGAGCGGGGCGATCTGTGTGCATGACGCGCCACTCGGCTGGGTTTTGGGCGGCGGTGGCGTGTCAGGATCCATTGGTGTGCATGACGCGCCACTCGGCTGGGTTTTGGGCGGCGGTGGCGTGTCAGGATCCATTGGTGTGCATGACGCGCCACACCCCCCTGATCGCGGATCCGAGTGGCGCACCAGGCACACGCGGATCGGCGTGGCGGACCAAGCGCCTCAACTAGGCGGTTTGGGCATCTGGAGGCGGCTGAGCACACGGACGAGCTTGTAGAAGAGGTAACCGCCACCGCCGACCACCGCCACCGCGGCCAGCAGCGCCAACAGGTTGTTGGCACGCATGAGCAGCAGCGAGAAGAACAGGATCACGAAGGCGAGGATCGCCTGGAAGGCGAGCACGGCCCAGTAGCGAAGCTGCCACATACCCCACGCGCAGACCAGCATCAGAACTGAGAAGAGCAGAACGCCGCCGGGCGCGGTGTGAGCGTCGCCGACGCGAAAGGAGCCCTCCACGATCACCACGCCCAAGTCGCCGACGCCGATAAAGAGCGCGATCAACGTCGCCACCTTGAGGGGCCAGGGTCGCTCGCCTGCAGCCAGGGGCATGAGCGTCGCGCGCACGGCGGCGTTGCGGGCCTCGGATCGGCTCGCCGGGGGCGCCCCCGGAGACCCTGGCTGGGGTGGCGCGACCGGCTGCGGAGCCGCCGGCTGCGGTTGCGTGACCGGCTGCCGCTGCGTGACCGGCTGCGGAGACGCCAGCCGGGGAGACGCCGGCTGCGGTTGCGAGGGGGCGGTGCGGGGGTGCGCTGCCGACGGGTCGCGGTGGCGCTGGTGCTTGCGGCTACGCGCGGCCAACGCCCACCTCGTCGTGCGCGGCGGGGTCGCCTACGGCCTCGTCATGTCCGATAGGACCGCCCGCGGCGGGGTCGTGTGCAGTGACGGCTTCGCGCAAAGTCCGCGCCTCCGCCATCGGATCCACAGCCCCGGTCAGCGCGCGAACCACCGCGATCCGCTCCGCCCCCGCCTCCCGCACCGTCTGCACGTTGGCCGGTGTAATGCCACCGATGGCGAAGAACGGCACCCGTGCGTGCTGTGCGGCGTAGCGGACGAGCTCGAGGCCCACGGCCGGTCGCCCCGGCTTGGTCGGCGTCGCGTGCACCGGCCCAACCCCGATGTAGTCGACCGGCAGGCTGGCGACGGCGTCGATCTGCCGCGGGCTGTGCGTCGAGAGGCCGACCAGCCGATCGGATCCGACGAGGGCTCGGGCGCCCTCGACGCGAGCGTCGTCCTGGCCCACGTGCACGCCATCGGCGCCTGTCTCTGCCACCAGGTCGGGTCGGTCGTTCAGGATGAACAAAACCCCGAAATGCGCCGCTGCCCGTGCGAACCGCCGCGCCGCGGCCACAATTGCTGTGTCAGAACGGTCCTTCATGCGCAGCTGAAGAACGTCCACGCCGGCCGCGAGCACGGCCTCGAGGAACTCGTCCGCCTGCTCATCGCAAACCAGGTACAGGCGGGCGGCTCGCAGTCGTTCACGCCGGTCGGGCATCTCTCCAAGTGTGGCAGGAGTGCGGCACCCAGCCGCCGCCATCCCCGCGCTAGCATTGAGCGAACGGGAGCCCTACCAGCGGGCTGAGAGGGCGGGCCGAGTCCGCCGACCGTCTGAACCTGAACCGGATAATGCCGGCGCAGGGAGCCGCAGACCTTGCCCAATCGATCCAACTCATTTGATGTCGCCGTTGTAGGCGCGGGCGCCATCGGCCTCGCCGTCGCGTGGCGGGCCGCCCAGCGCGGGCTGAGCGTGGTCGTGCTGGAACGCGCGGCCGAGATCGGCAAGGGGACCACACCTGTGGCGGCGGGCATGATTGCGCCGATCAGCGAGGCCCTGGCGACCGAGCGGCCGCTGACGCGTCTCGGGCTGGCGAGTGCGCGGGCGTACCCGGACTTCGTCGCCGAGCTCACCGATGTCTCGGGTGCCGACACCGGCTACCTGAACTGCGGCACGCTGTTCGCGGCGCGCGACCCGGACGAGGCGGAGGCGCTTCTGCGCGAGCTGGCCCTCCGGGAACGGCTGGGGCTGCCCGCCCACCGGCTGCGTCCGAGCGAGGCGCGCCGACTCGAGCCGGCGCTCGCGCCAACGCTGCGGCTGGGGCTCGAGATCCCGGACGACCACGCGATCGAGCCGCGCAAGCTGACCGCCGCTCTCGGGCGGGCCGTGGCCACGACGGGTGCCGAGCTTCGCATGAGCGTGACCGTCGATCGCCTCACCATCGAAGCCGACCAAGTGACCGGTGTCGAGCTCGCCGACGGACAGCGGGTGAGCGCCGAGCACGTCGTGATGGCGGCCGGCGTGTGGACCCACACGGTCACCGGCCTGCCCGAAGAGGCGCGGGTGCCGATCCATCCCGTCAAGGGCCAGATCCTCCGCCTCCACGATCCGAACGGGCCTGGCCTCCTCACGCGGGCGCTTCGCGTCACCGGCGCCTACCTGGTCCCCCGCGGCGACGGCCGCTACGTCCTGGGCGCCACCATGGAGGAGCGCGGCTTCGACACCACCGTGACCGCGGGCGGTGCATTCGAGCTGCTGCGCAACGCCTTCGAAGTCCTCCCGTCCATCACGGAGCTGGTGATCGACGAGCTGTCGGCGGGGCTGCGTCCTGCCACACCCGACAATGCCCCCGCCATCGGCCCCGGCGCCGTACGGGGTCTTCATTGGGCCACCGGCCACTTCCGGCACGGGATCCTGCTTACCCCGGTGACCGCCCAGATCGTGGTCGCCGGTCTCACGGGCGAGGACCCAGGCGAGCTGGCGGCGGACTTCGACCCCACGCGGTTCAGCGGGGTTCCGGTGGCGGCATGACGCTTTACGTCACGGTGAACGGGGATCGCCAGGAGCTCCCGGAGGGCGCCACCGTGGCCAGCATCGTCGCGGGGCTTCATAACGCTCCCGAAGGCCGGGGCATCGCGGTGGCGGTCGAGGGGGAGGTCGTCCCCCGCGCCCAATGGCCGAGCACCGCGCTGCGCAACGGAACGTCTCTCGAAGTTGTCGTGGCGGTCCAGGGCGGATGACCACCACGGCGCAGACCCCGTTCACCATCGCCGACCGGGAGCTCCACTCCCGACTGATCCTGGGGACCGGTGGCTTCACCAACCACGAGGTCCTGGCGGCGGCGCTGGAGGCCTCGGGCGCGGAGCTGTGCACCGTTGCCCTGCGCCGACTCGACCCGGCCGCTCGCGGATCGATCCTCGATGTCCTCGACGCCGCCGGGGTCGAGGTGCTGCCGAACACGGCGGGCTGCTACACGGCGCGTGATGCCGTCATCACCGCACAGCTGGCTCGGGAGGCGTTCCAAACGGATTGGATCAAGCTCGAGGTGATCGGGGACGACCGCACACTGCTGCCGGACGCGGTCGAGCTCCTCACGGCCGCCGAGGCCCTGGTCGATGAGGGATTCGTGGTGCTCCCGTACACCACCGACGACCCGATCCTGGCCCGCCGGCTCGAGGATGTCGGCTGCGCCGCGGTGATGCCGCTCGGTTCCCCGATCGGTAGCGGGATGGGGATCCGCAACCCGTACAACATCTCGATCCTGGTCGAGCGTGCCGGCGTGCCGGTGATCCTCGACGCCGGCGTCGGCACGGCATCGGACGCCGCGCTGGCGCTCGAACTGGGCTGCGACGCGGTTCTGTGCGCAAGCGCGATTTCTCGCGCCCACGATCCGACGGCAATGGCCCGGGCCATCCGGCTCGGGATCGAGGCGGGCTGGCTGGCGCGCGGAGCCGGCCGGATCCCTCGCCGCCGCTACGCCGAGGCGTCGACACCCGACGAAGGATTGCCGGCGTTCGACGATGCCTCTCCGTGACCTGGATCCCTCGATCCTCCCTCCTGTGAACGTCGATGAGCTGATCGATGGCTGGGAGCGTGCCTGGTCCGGCAAGGACGAGAAGGCGTTCGCGGCCGTGTGCTCGCGCAAGATCCACTACGAGGACCCGCTGACCCCGGAGCCGCTCGAGGGCGTGGAGGAACTCGGGCGCCACGCGTCCCGGCTGTGGGCGGGCTTCCCGGACGCGCGCGTGGAGCAGACAGGCGAGCGGCTGACCAACGAGCGCTATGTGGCCGCGCCCTGCAAGCTGCTCGCCACCCATCGGAACCCTCTCAACGGTCTGCCGGCGACGAACCGCTTCCTGGTCGTGCATGCGGTCTTCTACTGCGAGGTGCGTCGCAACCGTCTCCTGCGGGTGCGTGGGTTCTTCGACCTGTATGAGGCCGCGACGCAGCTCGGAATCCTGCCCGGACGGGGCACGCTCGGGGAAAAGGCGCTGATGATGCTGCGAGGCTTCGGGCTGAGGGCGGGGCGGAGTACGTAGGCGCGTGGACGTCGCCATCCCGATCTTCGAGGGCATCACCGCGCTGGACGCGATCGGGCCGTACGAGGTGCTCTCGCGGCTCGACGGCGCGCGGGTGCACTTCCTGGCCACCGAGCCCGGGCCCAAGCGGACCGAGAACGGGATGCTCGCGCTGGCCGCCGACGGCGCGCTGGCCGACTTCCCGAATCCCGAGGTGATTGTCGTGCCCGGCGGGTTCGGCACACGGGCGCTCATGAAGGACGAGGGCGTGCTCGCGTGGGTGCGCGCCGCGCATCAGACCTCGCAGTGGACCACTTCGGTGTGCACCGGGGCGCTCGTGCTGGGCGCGGCCGGCATCCTGACCGGGCTCGAGGCCACCACGCACTGGCTGCTCCTCGACAAGCTCGGCGAGCTCGGCGCCATCCCGGTCAGCCGGCGCGTCGTCGAGCAGGGCAAGATCATCACGGCGGCGGGTGTGTCCTCCGGGATCGACATGGCCCTGACGCTGGCGGCCGGGATTGCCGGCGAGGACATGGCGCGGGCCATTCAGCTGGCGATCGAGTACGACCCCGAGCCGCCCTTCGACAGCGGTTCTCCGTCGAAGGCGTCGCCGGGCGTGCTGGAGCTGGCGCGGGAGCGCTCCTAAGAGAGCCACGCCGAACGGCCAAGGCGGCGTGCCGGAGTGCCTGCTCGCCCGGCGGCGCTAGTGCCGCCTAGCGGCGATCGTGCCCGCGGCTCGTGGTCGGGTAGGACGATTTCACGCGCCGGCAGCTGTGAGCACAGCACGATCCCACCGGTTTAGGCGGCACCCTCGGAAGAGGCGTCTTTCGCCACAGCCACCCGGACCGGGGCGTGATCGGAGAGCGGGCCGTGGTCGAGGACGCTGGCGGGGCCCGATGGCTCGAGAGCCCGGACGAACACGTGGTCGACATCGTGGCCGCCGGCATGCGTGAACCCATCGAGGGTCAGCGCCCGGATGTTGAAATCGCCCCCGAGTACCACTGGGCGGCCGCCCGCCCAGCTCAGGGCGCTGGCGGCGGCGCGGTGCGCATCGCGGAGCGCCCCGCCGCCGTGCAGGTTGGCCACCCACAGGCCGGAGGTGTGCAGCCGCACCGCGTGGACCCAGCGTCGCTCGGGCCAGATGCACAGCCGCCTGGTGCGGTGCTCCACGATCGCCTCTCCCCGGATCAGGATCGCGTTGGCGCCGCCGCCGTTTGACTTGATCACGTCCGGCCAGCGCGTCGCCACCGCGCGCCTGACCGGCAGGAACGCGTTGCGGGAAGTGAGGGTCGACCGTGCGTCGGCGTTGAGCCGAGCCGCCAGCATGTGAGGCCACCAGGGCGGGACCTCCTGGAGCAGCGCCAGATCCCACTCCCATCTCGCCAGGGCGCTCGCGAACTCGTCGAACAGATCCCGGCCGGCTCCCGGCACCGCCCGGCCATGAAACAGGTTCCAGGTGAGCACGTGCAGCACCACGACCGCAACGTACACTCACCGCTTGCCGCGCCATTTCATCACCGGGACGGAGCTGAGCGCCGGCGAGGTGCGCGCGCTCGTGGAGCGCGCGCTCGAGCTAAAGAGCGCGCCGTATAGCTCGGATGCGCTGCGCAAGCGCACGGTGGCGCTGATCTTCCAAAAACCGTCTACGCGCACCCGCGTCTCGTTCGAGACCGGCGTCGCCGAGCTGGGCGGCCAGCCGATGGCACTCCGCGCCGACGAGCTACAGCTTTCTCGTGGTGAGTCGATCCGCGACACGGCGTATGTGCTCTCCCGTCACGTCGCCGCGATCGGCATCCGGACCGGGGAGGACGAGGTGGTGGCCGAGATGGCCGCATACGCCGGCGTGCCGGTGATCAACATGCTCACCCCCCGCCACCACCCGTGTCAGGCGCTGGCCGATCTGGTCACGTTGCGTGAGGCCTTCGGGCGGCTCGACGGCCTGAAGATCGCCTACGTGGGCGACGGCAACAACGTCGCGCGGTCCTTGATCGACGTGGCCAGTCTAGTGGGGGTCGAGGTGCGGGTCGCCTCGCCCGACGGCTACCAGCTGGAAGACAGTGCGCCCGGCGTCATGACCGACGATCCACATGAAGCCGCGCGCGGTGCCGACGCCGTCTACACCGACGTCTGGGTGAGCATGAGCGACGATCCGGCCACCGCCGCTGCGCGACGGCAGATGCTGGCTCCCTACCGCCTGGACGCCGAGCTGCTCGACCGGGCGGCGCCACACGCGATTGCGCTCCACTGTCTGCCCGCGCACCCGGGCGAGGAGATCACCGAGGAGGTCCTCTATGGCCAGCGTCAGCGGATCTGGGACCAAGCTGAGAACCGCCGCCACGCGCAGAAGGCTCTGCTCGAGCGCCTGATCGATGCCTGACGCAGGAACGTGGGGTAGGCTCAGGGCAACCGTTCAGGCAAGGAGAGATGCAGACGATGCCCTCACCCAAGTCCCCGTCCGCGGGATCGCGCACGAGCGGCGGATCGCAGTCCTCGACGACGTCGGGCGCTGCGAGCGACGGCTCGGGCAGTTTGGCCGAACTGCTGGTCAACCGGATCATCAAGCCGCTCGGCCTCGTCGTGCTCACCCGCGAGCGGATCCAGGAGATCCTCGACGACGCCGCCGCCCGCGGGCGCCTCACCCGCTCGGATGCCAACCAGCTGGTCAGCGAACTAGTGAACCGGGGCCGTCAGCAGACCGATCAGCTCGCGTCAGACATCGAGCGAGTGCTCGCCCGGGGGCGTGAGCAAGTCGGCTCGACGATGCCCGCACGGCGCGGTGAGTCGCCGGATCTCCTGGTGCGCAGCGCGGACAAGACGTGGCGGGCGGCTGAGACGGGGCGGTCGTTCCCGATCCTGGGCTATGACGAATTGACCGCGGCCCAAGTCCAGGGCCGACTGGTCGGCCTCACGCCGGCGGAGTTGCGCAACGTGCGCGACTACGAGCGGCGCCACGCCAACCGGAAGTCCGTGCTCGCGGCCATCGACAAGCTCCTTACGTCCGGCTGACCGAGCACCTCACAGCCCCCGCCCGCGAAGTGCTGCGCCTCGCCGGCGAGGAGGCGCGCGAGCTTCGCCACAGCTTCGTGGGCACGGAACACATCCTGCTCGCGCTCCTGCGCGAGGACGAGGGCACCGCGGCCACCGTACTGAAATCCTCGGGCGTCACCTACCACCAGGTACGCGTGGCCGTGGTCCGGATGATCGGTGTCGGGATTGAGGCGCCCGGCGGGGACCTGTCGTTCACCGGTCGGGCGCAGGACGCGATCGAGCGAGCTCGTCGCGAGGCTTCGATCCGCGACCAGCCGCAGGTTGGCACCGAGCACATCCTGCTGGCGCTGATTCGCGCGCAGGACGGCGCCGCCGCCCGAGTCCTGCTCCAGCTCGACGCCGATCCGGCGGCCATTCGCGCGGCGCTGGCATCCTAAAGCCCATGGAGCCCGCGATCAGCACGACCGGGGCCCGCCCGGCCAAGGGTGAGACGCTTGAGCTCACCGTCGACTCGCTGGCCTACGGCGGCGCCGGCGTCGCGCGCCTGAACGGATACGTGGTGTTCGTCGCCGAGGGGATCCCCGGGGACCGGGTCCGGGCGGTGGTCCAGAAGTCCAAGCGCGCCTACGCGGAGGCTCGCGCGGTCGAGATCCTCGAGCCGAGTCCGGATCGCCTCGCCGCTCGGGCGAACCATCCGGGCGTGGCCTGGCAGGTCCTGCCCTACGAGCG
>JAFAZZ010000322.1 GCA_019239375.1 Solirubrobacterales bacterium
CACCAAGGCGGCCGAGGAGTTCGATCCGGCCACTGCTCCGCCCGACATGGACGTCCTGAATGCCATGGGCAAGGCCTACGTCGAACTCCTCGAAACCCACCGCGATTACCTGATGCTCCAGCTTCACTCCTACGCCGCGTGCGACGACGAGGTGATCCGCGACCGCGTGCGCAGCTGGTACGCGCGGCTGGTGACCGAGGCCGAGCGGCTCTCGCAGGCCGATCCCGAGCGGATCGATGAGTTCATTCGCTACGGCATGTGGCTGAACGTGGCCGCCGCCATGGGGGTCGAGGATCTCTCGGTGGGATGCGACTGGCTCCGTGCCGAGCAGGCCGCGCAGTCGGGCGCCGCGTGATCATCCCGAGGGCGGGCGATTAGGCCCGCGTCGCCAAGCGGGTCAGGTCACGTTCGGGAGCGATCCCCCAGCGCCCTGCCACCTGGGCCAGGTGGTCGTCGAGATCCCAGCGGTCCGGCCGCTCCTCGCCCGAGTGCTCGGGGCTGGCACCCTTGAGCGCCATGCAACCTGTGTTGTCGCCGATTCCACGGAGCTCCTCGACGTCCTGCGCGCTCAGTCGCATCTCGGCGGGCAGCGCGCCGACCTCGGCGCGCTTGCTCTCGACCGTCCGCGCCCCGGGGCCCACCTCCTGGATCAACGTCGGCACCACGCACGCCACCGGCTCGTGCGCCAGGTTCCACTGACATGCCAGCTGGATCATGGTCAGGCCGGACCGCTGCGCGACCGGCCGCATCTCCTCGAGCCGGGCGCGGCCGTCCTCGATCCAGCCCGCCGGCCGGAAGCTGCGGTGATCCTGCGGCGCCAGCGCCTGGCCGGGCAGCACGTCGTCAAAGAACAGCCCGCCGTAGTCGACCACGCGGGTGATGATCTTCACGCCCGCCGCCGCGGCGGCATCCAGGCACAGCTCCCCGGGCCACGGCTCGAGTGGGTTGAGGATGATCATGGCCCAGTCGAGCAGCGTGCCGAAGCGCTCCAGGCAGTCGATCAGGTCAAGCGTGAATCCGTTGGCCGGCCCGGGCGCTACCCCGATCAGGCGGGTCAGGCCGGCGTCGCGCAGCGCGGCCATCCCCGCCCACACCCGCTCGCTCGTGTAGCCCGTGCGGTCCGGGTTGTGCAGCAGGAGAAGGTCGAAGCGCTCGATGCCGCAGCGCTCGAGGCTGCGCTCGGTCGCCATCCGCAAGTAGCTCGCATAGCCCGCCGCCTCGCGCAGGCGCCGGTCGGTGAAGCGCGGAAAGCCTTTGGCGCCGTCGCGCTCGCCGATATAGAAGTCGTGTCCGACCGCGCCCACGATGCACATCTCCTCGCGTGCCTTTCCCGCGATCGCCCGGCCCAGCATGCGGTCGGCCTCGCCCGCGCCGTACACATCCGCGGTGATCACTGTCCGGATCGACTCGTCAGGCGCGATTAGGGCCAGGAACCGCTCGTCGTCGAGCGGCTCGCCAAAGCGCATGAACCGACCGCCACTCCAGGTGCCCACGGCGACTGCGGATGGATCAGCCATAGGCTGATGCAGTGTAGGGACGCTCAGCGCTGCCTCCACCACCTCCCTTGCGCGAGGTCGTGAAAGACGATCTCGTCGCGCCCGCACGTCGTGACGACCTCCCAGTAGCGCCTGCGCAGCGGCCGCTCGGTCCACCAGCGGTCCTCCACCAGCCACGACTCGCGCACCGCGTCCACCGTGCGGCCATCGACGCTCACCGGGCAGCCGTCCTCGCCCGCAGTGACCGTCACGCGGCGGGGAACGGATAGGCGCCTGGGTCCGTTCATGTCTAGCCCTCGAAGGGCGTCAGCACGACGCGCCGCTCGGGGAAGCGCGACTGTGGATCGACCTCGAGCACGCGCAGGGCGGCGTCGGGACCCGCGGCGGCCCGAGCCTGGCGGATGGCCTCGCGCAGGCGCGCGGTCCGCGCGGCGACGGGATCGTCGAGCAGCCCGCGCTGATCGCTCGCGGGCGGCCCGAAGCGCTCCACCGCCAGGCGCAGCTGCTGCGCCGGCGCCGGCATCAGCGCCAGGCGCGGAGCGAGCGCGAGCCGTATCCTCGCCGGGTCGGCCAGCGCCTCGCGAAAGACGACCTGCTCACGCCAGGTTCCACCCTGCTCGACCAGCAACGCCGAGAGCACAACCGCGCGCAGCGTTCGACCCCGCCGCTCCCGCCGCGCCAGCAGACGATCGATCAGTAGCCCCAGCGCCCGCTCGAGCTGAAGGCCAGAGGCCGCCTCCGGCAGCTCGAGCGCCTCGCGCAGGAACTCGCTCGCCGGCCGCGGTCGCAGAGCACCGTCGCCGCCGCTGGCGAGCTCGTGCGCGTGCAGGCCGGCCGTGCCGAAACGGTCGGCCAGCGCCGCCGGAGCGACCGCGGCCAACTCGCCGAGGGTCTTGATGCCGAGCCGCTCGAGCGCCTCCGGCAGATCAGCCAGCGCCGGACGGGCGCGCAGCAGCGATACCGGAAGCGGCGCCAGGAACGCCCCGGCCTGTTTGCGCCCGCCAGAGACGATCACCGGCCGGCGCACCCTGGCGCGGGTCGCCGCAGCCACCGCGGCAAACCGCGATGGCGCTACCCCATAGCGAGCCGGCACCCGCAGGTTGCGGCGCGCCACTGCCAGCACCCCCTCGAGCCCGCCGTGCAGCCGCAACAGCCCACGCGCGTCGAAGCAGACCAGGCCGGGTCGCTCGGGCTCGACCGCGGCCCCGATCGATTCGAGCCGTACGAGCAGCCGCTCCCAGAAGTCGGCCACCTCGGCCGGATCGGGCGGAACCAGCGTGAGCCGGGGACAGCGGGCGAGCGCCTCGCCGAGGCGCATCCCCGGATGGACGCCGAATGCCTCAGCCGACAGGGATACCTCGCCGATCTGCTGCGTCCCGCCGGGTTCGGGAGCCAGAGCAGTGGGGGCTTGCAGTAGCTCGGTCCGCGTCCTGGAAGCGACGGTGAGCTGGAAACGGGGGAGGAGAACGCACGCGATCATGGTCGAACAGATGTTCGCATGGGCCTCGGATGGACGACCTCGCCCTCATGCCGGGCGCGAGGGTTCGCGCCAGGCGACCGGGGCTTGGTACGGTCACGTTCCCGATGGCGCCGCCCAACCCGTTCGACATAGCCTCCGAGAGCATCCGCACGCTCAGAGCCTTCGGCCAGCGCATACCAGGCGCCGGCGATGTCCTGGCCCGGTCGCCCAGCGATGCGGTCAAGCACCGCACGGTGATGATCACCGGCGCGTCGTCGGGCATCGGGAAGGCGGCGGCGCTCGAGATCGGGGAGGCTGGGGGCACGATGCTGCTCGTCGCCCGCCGCAGGGATCAACTTCAGGAAGTGGCGGACGAGATCGCGGAACGAGGCGGCACCGCCACCGTCCACCCAGCCGATCTCACCAATATGGACGACATCGACCGGATGTGCGGCGAGGTGCTCGAGCGCTACCACGCGGTCGACATCCTGGTCAACAACGCCGGCAAGTCGATCCGCCGCTCGGTCGACCGCGCCTATGACCGCTTTCACGACTACCAGCGGACCATGCAGCTCAACTACTTTGCGGCGGTCAAGCTGATCCTGAATCTGCTTCCCACGATGCGCGAGCGAAGAAGCGGTCACATCGTGAACATCTCGACCATCGGCCTGCAGATGAACACGCCGCGGTTCAGTGCCTACGTGGCGTCGAAGGCGGCGTTGGACGCGTTCTCCAGATCGATCGGCCCCGAGGTCATCAACGACGGCGTGCACATCACCACGGTCTACATGCCGCTCGTGCGCACCCCGATGATCGCCCCAACCAAGATCTACGACCGGTTCCCAACGCTCAGCCCGCAAGACGCCGGCCACATGATCGCCGAAGCGATCCGCAAGCGGCCCAAGCGGATCGCGACCGCGCTGGGCAGCCTGGGTCAGCTCACCTACGCGATCGCGCCGGGCGCTCAAGACCTCGTGGTCAACCGCGCCTACCACCTGATCCCCGAGGGCGACCAGCAGGAGCCCGAGCACCAGCCCACGCCCGAGGAGCGCGCGTTCGTCAGGGCGACCCGCGGCGTCCACTGGTGACACGGCAATGCAGCTCGAGGGCATCCACCACGTCACCGCGATCACCGCCGATGCCCAGCGGAACCTTGACTTCTACGCGGGAACGCTCGGCCTGCGCCTGGTCAAGAAGTCGGTCAACCAGGACAACACCTCGGTCTATCACCTGTTCTACGCCGACGAGACGGGCGAGCCGGGGTCCGACATCACGTTCTTCGAGTACCCGAACCTGCCGACCGGCCGCGCCGGCGTGGGCATGATCCACCGCATCGTGTGGCGCGTCGCAGGCGCTGAAGCGATCGACTTCTGGCACGACCGCCTGACGAACACCGGCCTTGACCCGGCCCAAACCGGCGAGACCCTCTCGTTCACGGACCCCGAGGGCCTCGCGCACGAGTTGACGGTCGCCCAGGCGCCGGACGAGCCGCTGACCGCGCACCACCCCGAGATCCCGGCAAACCTCGCGCTACAGGGCTTCGACGGGGTGCGCGCCTACGCCGACCCCGAGCCGAGCCGCACGCTCCTGGAAGACACGCTTGGCTTTGACCCCAAGCCGGGTGGCGCCAGGTGGGAAGCACGCGGCGAGCACCGCGGCAGCTTCTACATCTACGACCTCCCGCCCTCAGAACGGCCCCGGAAGGGCGCCGGCACCGTCCACCACGTCGCCTGGGCCACCCGCCCGGAGGAGATCGAAAGCTGGCAGCGCACCGTGGCCGACGCGGGCACCCACCCTACGCCGGTCATCGATCGCCACTACTTCCGCTCGGTCTACTTCCGTGAGCCCTCGGGCGTGCTGTTCGAGCTGGCCACGATCGGCCCGGGCTTCACGATCGACGAACCGCTCGAGCACTTAGGCGAGAAGCTGTCGCTGACCCCGCGCTACGAACATCTGCGCGAGCAGATCGAGCCGACGCTGACCCTGCTGCGCAACCCGCGCGACGCCTGGGCTAGGTTGAAGTAGGGGGCCTCACCTCGACGCTCCACCCGAAACGACGCTCCACCCGGAGCGTCTCGGGTCGTGCCACTAAACAGAGCTGCCGGCGTCGCGCATCAACTGGCCGATCGTCACAGCCTGCAGATGCTCGGTGGCCAGGCGCCGATCGAGCTTTCCCACCAGCGACGGGCACTG
>JAFAZZ010000342.1 GCA_019239375.1 Solirubrobacterales bacterium
ACCGGGGTCGCGCCGGCATGCTCGACCGCGTTGGCCGAGGCCACGAAGGTCAACGCCGGTACCAGGACCTCGTCGCCGGGACCAATTCCCAGGACCCGCATCGAGAGGGTCAGCGCCGCGGTGCACGAGGACACACACCGGCATTCGGCCACGCCCACGTAGTCGGCCAGCATCTGCTCGAAGCGGTGAACCTTGGGTCCGGTCCCGATCCAGCCTGAGCGCAGCGAGTCGACGACCTCGGCGATCTCAGCCTCGCCGATCAGGGGACTGCCGAAGACAAGAAAGTTGTCTCGCAAGGTGCTCGTTACAGGTGACTCCCCGCCCCCGCGCAGGCGGCGCGGGCGGCATGGTAGGCCTCATGCCGGCGCTAAGTCTGCTCTTAGCATCGTTAGCGCCGTTAGAGGCCGGGTTAGCGTTGTGCGACCATCGGATGTGAAGATGGCCACGTTAGAGCAAGCCGCAGCCGACTCGGAGCCAATTCCGGCGCCGCGTCTTCCCCCCGGACCGCAGCTGCCGCGGATCGTCCAGACGGCCGGGTTCATGCTCGGGGCGCCCCCGGTTCATCGACGCGTGCCGGCGCCGGTACGGCGATGTGGTGACGTTCCGAACCCTGTTCGACGACCGGTTTGTCATGGTGTTCCACCCCGCCCTGGTCAAGGAGCTCTTCCAGGGTCCCGGGGAGCAGCTGCGCGCCGGCGAGGCGAATGCGATGCTGGGTCCGGTGGTGGGCGAGCGTTCGGTGTTGCTCCTCGATGGGGGCGAGCACCTGCGCCACCGGCGGTTGATGCTGGGGCCGTTCCACGGCCGGCGGATGCAGGCGTTCGCCGAGGCGATGCGCTCCTCAGCCGACCTCGAGATCGATTCCTGGCCGAGCGGCGAGCCGTTCCCGCTCCTGCCCAGCATGCAGTCGCTGACCCTGCGGGTGATCATGCAGGCCGTGTTCGGGTACGAGCCCGGGGCGGAGGAGGAGGAGCTCCGGCGCCGGCTGCGGGCGATGGTCGAGCCGCTGGCCCAGCCGCGGGGGATGATGGTGCTCGCCGCCCTGCCCCTCCTGGCCCGGCGAAGCCGGCAGCTGCCCGACCGCTTCGCGGCCGCGCGCCGCGCAGTCGACGAGTTGCTCTACGCCGAGATCGCCCGTCGGCGGCGCGACCTGGACGCCCTCGAGGAGCGCGACGACGTGTTCTCGGCCCTTCTGCTGGCGCGCGATGACGAGGGGCAGGGGCTTTCCGACCGCGAGGTGCGCGATGAGCTGATGACCCTGCTCCTGGCCGGCCATGAGACCACCGCCACCGGCCTGGCCTGGTGCTTCGATCTGCTGCTGCACGCGCCGGCGGTGCACGCGCGGGCCCTCGGCCGGGAGGAGCGCTACCTCGACGCCATCGTCAAGGAGTCGCTGCGGATCCGCCCTGTCATACCCGGCGTCGGCCGGGTGGTGCGCGGCGAGCCGTTCCCGCTCGGCGGCTACGTGATCCCGCCCGGGATCGAGATCAACCCCTCGATCCGCATCATCCACCGGCGCGAGGATCTCTATCCCGACGCCGGGGCGTTTCGACCCGAGCGCTTCCTGACCGAGGACCCACCCGACACCTACACCTGGATCCCGTTCGGCGGCGGCACCCGCCGCTGCCTCGGCGCCTCGTTCGCGCTGATGGAGATGCGGATCGTGCTTGACCGCGTCCTCGAGCGCACCGCGCTCCGTGCGGCCGACCCCAAACCGGCCGAGGTCCAGTTTCGGGTGATCACGCTGGCGCCTAGCGGCGGGGTCCGGGTGGTGCAGGATCGCCCGCCGGCGCCGACCTAGGCCGCCACGGGGATTCGCCCGCCGGCACCCCACTGGCCGCCACGGAGACGAACCCACCAATGCGGCTGAGGTTTCTGCGAATAATTCGCAGTTTTGTCAGGGTGATCGTCTCGAACGGGTGCGCCTTCAGTCGGCAACGCACCATCCGGTCTAGGCGCCGCTCGCCACCGGCCGGGCCGGATCGCGGATCCACTCGCTCCACGACCCCACGTACAGCGCGCCGGCAAAGCCGGCCAGCTCAAGCGCCAGCACCTCATGCGCGGCGGTGACGCCGGAGCCGCAGTAGGCACCTACCTCGGCTTCGTCGCGGATCCCGGCGGCCTCGAACCGAGCGCGCAGCTCCCCGGCGTCCAGGAAACGCCCGGACGCTGGGTCAAGCAGCGAAGCGCTCGGCAGGTTCACCGCCCCCGGGATGTGGCCAGCGACCGGATCGATGGGCTCGCGCTCGCCGCGGAAGCGCTCCGGCACTCGCGCGTCCAGAAGCACGCCGGCGCGCGCCACCGCCGCGGCGCCGGCGGCGTCGAGCAGCGGCATCCCACCGGCCCGCGGGACGAACTCCCCGCGGGCGGCTGCGGTTACCCCCCGCTCGATGGCGTAACCGGCGGCCAACCACCCACTGAAACCACCATCCAAAACAAAAACCCGCGAGTGGCCGAAGTACCGCAGGAGCCACCACGCGCGCGCCGCGGCCATCGAGTTCCCAGCGTCATAGACCACGACGGGGCGCTCGGCCGATACGCCGGCCGCGCGCACCGCCTCGCCGAACACCTCGCCCGTCGGCAGCGGGTGGCGCCCGCCTTCTCCGGGCGGGCCCGCCAAAGCCGTCTCCATATCCAGGAACACCGCGCCGGGGATGTGAGCATCCAGGTACTGCGGCCATCCCGGCGGTCCGCCGAGCTCCCAGCGGACGTCGAGGAGTGTCGCGGCCAGCGGCAACGCGGCCCCGGAAACCAGCGTCACCGCTTGCCGATCGCGTAGCGGAGGATCGACAGGTCGGTCAGCCACTCGACCGGCGCCTTGTCGTCGGTGTAAACGCCGCCACCGCGCAGCCCCGGCGCCACTCGCGCCGCCACCGACTGCGCTAGGGACTGCAGATCGCGGGGAACCGTCGCCCCGGGCGTCGCCAGCCGAGCCAGCGACAGCGGCCCGGCGCCGGCCACGACCAGCGAATTCGAGTCACTCACCACGTCGCGCGCCACGGCCCCGAACACGGCCCGCAGCGTGGCCGAGACCACCTGCTCGAGCGCGTCGGAACCCGGGATGTGCCCCACGTTGACGATCGCGATCCCGCCGGGATTCAGATGCGATCGGATGAGTGAGAAGAACTGCCTGGTGAGCAGGTAGAACGGGATGTACGGCTGCCGGTAGGCATCCAGGAAGATCGCGTCATAGCGCGCCCGGCTTGTCTCGAGCCACGGCCGGGCGTCGGCCGTGTAGAGGTGGAGGTTCGATCCATCCAGGCCGAAATAGCGCTTGCCGATCGCGGTCAGTTCGCCGTCGATCTCGACGGCGTCGACCCGCGTGTCCGGGTAGTAGTGGCCGTAGGCGCGCGCCACCGTACCCGCCGCGTCGCCCAGGATCGCGATCCGGGCCGGAGGCTCGGGCCGCGCCGCGAACGGCAGCACGAGGAAGTCATCCCAGTACCCGCCGGTCAGATAGCTCCAGGGCCGGTACAGCGAGTGGATCGCCACGCCCTCGTTGAGCTGGAGCCAGCGCTCGCCGCTGGGGAACTGGAGCACGCGCGCGTACTGATAGTCGGTCTCGGTCGAGTAGATCACCCGAGCCCCGGCCACATCGGCGCCCACCGCGCTAGGCGGCACGGCGAGCAACGCCGCGATCGCCGCCGCAACGACCAGGAAGCGCCATGAGCCCGCGCCCAGTGCCGCCGTGAGCGCGAGTGCGGCGGCAAAGACCAGGAACGTCCGGTGGGTCCCAATCAGCGGGATCAACAGGAGCGCGGCCAGGAACGTGCCCAGGAGCGATCCGGCAGTGGAGATCGCGTACAGGCGCCCGGTCACCGTGCCGGTGTCCGTCACGCGGCCCACCGCGAGCCGGTTCGCGTACGGCGCCACCATCCCGAGCAGCAGCACCGGAACGGCGACCAGTATCAGCACGGCGGCCAGGGAGCCCAGGAAGCCTCCGACCGAGAGCGAGCCAAGTGCCTTGACCGCGGCGTGTAGGAACGGGTCGGAGACGAACGGCACGATCGCCAGCAAAACCGCCGCGCACAGGACGATCCCGCACAAGCCGCGCACGTCGGCCCGCCGATCGGCGAGCCGGCCACCCACCGCGTAGCCGATCGACAGAGCGACCAGCACGGTGGCGATGGTGTTGGCCCAGATGATCGTGGAGGCTCCGAAGTAGGGAGCGAGCAGGCGGGCGGCGGCGATCTCGGCCCCGAGGCTGGCTGCCCCGACCGAGAACGCGATCGCGCGCAGGCGCCAGAACGGCACCGGGACCGGCGCTTTGGGCTCGCGGCCCGACGGGATCCCAGCTTCCGGCGCTGCGCGGGTCTTCGTGGTAACGCTCACCGAGGCCACAAGCGTAATCACGGATGCCAGTCAGGATCCGCGTCCGTGTGCGCCACCAGCATCGAACTGGCCTCCGGCGCGCCCCGTTGTTCGGCGTGAGGCGCCGTGGCGCCGTGGCGCCGTGGCGCCGTGGCGCCGTGGCGCCGTGGCGCCTGGATGATCGATGCGACGGCCCAGACGGCCGCCGCCCGTCGACTCCCGGGTCAGGCCGCCTCGACGACCGCCCGTCCGAAGAGCTCGAGAATCCCAGGCCAGCCTCCGGGCGAGTCGATGCTCCGCCGGAATTCCTCCATGCGCTCGCCGTAGGCCTCGAGCCCGCGATGCTCGAGCTCGACCCGCGTCTGGTTCGGGCCCTCGGCCACGAACGACACATCGACCTCGGTCAGCAGGTCCGCGTCGTAGGTCCACTCGCCGCTGATCTGCCAGGCCAAGACCAGGCGCGCGGGCGGCTTCCACACGAGCACCCGGCCCCACTCGCATTCGCTGCCGTCCGCCCCGCGCTCGTACCAGCGGCCGCCCTGACGCGCCTCGAGGACCGCCTCGGCGAGCTCGGCCGGGCCGATCTTGTGCGTCCGGGGCCACCACTGGTTGAAGTCCCGCGTGAACACGGTGAAGGCGCGCTCCTGCGGCGCGTTCACGGTGATCGAGTGACGGACTGCCGTTGCTGTGCTCATGTTCATCTCCTGGGTTTGGATACGCGGCCTTTGACTTGGTAAGCGTGCACGGACCGTAAGTCTACACTTACGCATGTCTCTGTCAAGCTACCGCGATGCTGCTCTACGACTCCCCGGTGTCCGGCAACTGTTACAAGGTCCGGCAGCTGTTCGCTCACCTCGGGATCGAGTACGAGCGCCGCGAAGTCAGCGTCATCGACCGCTCAGGCCGCCGGGAGCTGCTGGGCGCGCTCAACCCTGCCCTTCGAGTGCCCACGCTCGTCCTCGGTGACGGCCGCTCGCTCGGCGAGTCGGACGCGATCATGTTCTACTTCGCCGAGGGCTCACCGTACCTGCCCGATGACCGCTTCGAGCGGGCCCAGGTTCTCCAGTGGCTGTTCTTCGAGCAGTACAGCCACGAGCCGTACATCGCGGTGGCGCGCTTCTGGGCGATCGCCGGGATAAGCCCTTCGGATGCCGAGGGCGAAGCCAAGCGGCGGGGTGGCATCGCCGCACTGCGCGCCATGGAGAGCCACCTGGCGGGGCACGAGTTCCTGGTCGGCGAGCGGTACACGATCGCCGACATTGCGCTCTACGCCTACACGCACGTCGCGCCGGAGGGCGGCTTCGAGCTCGAGCCGTACCCCGCGATTCGCGCCTGGCTGCACCGGGTGGCGGCCCAGCCCGGCCACATCGCGATCACCGACTGACGGTGCCGGCGGGAGCTGGCGAGGCGCGAGATGTCCCGCCCACGCCCGCCGCCCCCAATCACCGGCGGCTCAGCGCTTGCGCCCCCGGACCACCCGGCGCGGGAGCGGCACGGGCGAGAACCGCTGGGCCATGAGCCCGGCGAACCCCCGTGGATCGGCCTTCGCGATCAGATGTGCCAGCTCGAGCCACTCGTTCGAAGTGAGGTTGCCCCGGCGCCCCCTGGCCATGCGCACGAGCGTGATCACGCGCCGGCGCTCGGTCGGCTCGAGCCGGTGCCAGTGCCGGCGGGCCAGCATCGCGACCTGGGCGGCCGCCAGGAGGCGCCCGACCGGTATCGCGCGGACGGCTTTGAGCGGTTTGACTTCCATCTGCATTGAGTGTAGGAGGCGCCGACGACGAAGCGGGGCGGCCGCGCGGCGCCGCCCCGCTCGTCAGGCTCAGCCCATTATCGCCACGTCGGCTCGCCGCTGGTCGGATCGAGGAACAGCGGCCTGTTGTCGCCGTCGCGGAACGAGAACATGTTCTTCAGCGTTCCCGCCGAGGCGTCCGCCGCGCCACCACCGATCCGCTGGCCGCCGAGCCAGTTGTCCTCGATGAACTGCACGACCGAGGACTGATCGGTGAAGGTGTTGTCGACGAAGTTGCGCTTGGCGAACGGAGAGATGACCAGCAACGGCAGACGCGGGCCGACGCCGCACCGGGCCTGCTGGCCGCTCGGAACCCGCGCCGGGTTGCTGCCGCAGGTCCCCGGCCCCGTCAGGGCATCTAGGGCGGTCTGCGACTGGTTGATGATCGGCCCCATCTGGTGGTCATACCAGCCGTCGCTGTCGTCGTAAGTAATGATCACCGCGGTGCTCCGCCACGACGGCAGCCGCTCCAGGCGGTCGATCGTCGAGGTCAGGAACCGCTGCTCGTCGAGCGGGTCCGAGTACCCGGCGTGGCCGTCCTCGTAGTCCGGCGCCTTCAGGTAGGACACCGCGGGGAGGTTGCCGCGATTGGCCGCCGCGAAGAAGTCCTTCAGGTCGTACTGGTGGTTGGCCTGATCCTGACGGCCGATCATCGCGATCGAGGTCGGCGGCAGGTGCTGTGGGTTGGCCGTCGAGGCGTAGTACTGGAACGGCTCGTGGTGCGGGTTGTAGTCGTTCTGCGACGCGCCACCGATGTTGTTGTGCGCGCCCGTGCACACCTTCGAGAGGTCGTCGGTGCTCGGCTGCCCGGGAACGTAGTCGGGGCTGGCAAAGCCCCCCTGGAACCAGCCCCAGCTGGTCTGCGCCTGATCGAGCAGGTCGCCGATGTTCCTGCCTCCGAACACCACGGTCGAGGCCGCGCCGTTCTTGTCCTGCGTGCTCGAGCAGATGTCGTAGTTGGGGTCGGAGTCGCTATAGAGCGTGCCGGTGCCCTGCGGCTGCGCGGAGCCCGGAGTGGCCGGCGTGCTGCCCGGTGCGGCCGTGCACGGCGCCGCGTTTACCACCGCGCTGCTCGGGCCGCAGATCACCCCGAACGTGTTCGCCGCGGTCACGTTGATGGCACCCGGCGTCGAGGGGCCGAACACCGTGCCGTAGTAGTTGTCGCTCAGCGCGTAGTGCTGCGCGTAGTTCCAGAGCCCGGTCACCGTGTTGCCGTCGTAGTAATCGAGGACCAGGTTGGGGGCGGTGGTGTCCGGTGGCGAGCAGCTCTCGACATCGGTGAACGGGATGAACTTGTCCATCAGGCCCATGTCGAACGCCTTCTGCTCTGCCGTGTAGCCGTGGTTCTGGTCACAGGTGAGCGCCTGCGAATGGCTAAGCCGCGAAGGATTGGCGCCGTTCGGGTTGTTGGTCAACAGCGCGCCCGACAGCCCGTTCACCGTGGGCGTCCGCGGGGAGCCGTAGAACGGCGAGCCGTCGGTGTTGGCCGCGTGGGGATAGGTGCCGAAGTAGTGGTCGAACGAGACGTTCTCCTGGAAGATCACCACCAGGTGCTTGATCGGCGTGGCGGTGGCGGGGCCAGCGCCCGAGCCGTGGTCGCCGGCATGCCGGTGCGATCGGCCGCCCGTCGCGGCCTGGGCCACAGCGACGCTGGCCCCAGCGATGAGGAACGCCGCCATCAGCAGCGAGAGCACGCGCTTGCGCGCCATGAAGGGTCTCCTTTCCGTTGCATTCAGCCCGGCGCCACCCCCCGGTGCGCCGCCGAGACCCACTCTTGCGAGGGGACCCTATCGCGGAGTTGTCGGCCTGTGACCGACCCGTGAACGGGTTGTGACCGCGCCGGCGCGTCGGGCGCGACTATGCTCGCTCGGTGCCGCCGGCCGCCGAGCTCGAACTGCCCAGCTTCGACCACACCGACCGGGGATCTACGAGCTCGAGCGATTGCCTGCGAAAGCGGAAAGGAGCAATTGGCGTGTCCTACGAGACGATCATCTGGGAGCGGTCCGGTGCCATTGGGCGGCTGACCCTGAACCGCCCCGACTCGCTAAACGCATGGACGCCGGAGCTCGGCATCGAGCTGCGGACGATCGTTGAGCGCGACGCTGCCGAGGAGTCCGTGCGGGCTGTGCTGCTGACCGGCGCCGGCCGCGGATTCTCCTCGGGCGCGGACCTGAAGGCCGGCTTCGATACCGCGGAGGACGGCATGCCGGACGTCTACAAGGAGCTGCACGACGTCTACCACCCCGCGATCGCCGGCCTGCGGCGGCTCGAGAAGCCCGTGGTCGCGGCCGTCAACGGCCCTGCCGTGGGCATCGGCTGCTCGCTGGCGCTGGCCTGCGACCTGATCATGGCCGCGGAGTCGTCCTTCTTCGGACTGGCCTTCGTCAACATCGGGCTGATGCCCGACGGCGGCTCGACCGCGTTCGTCCCGCCCGCGGTCGGGCGGGCTCGCGCCTTCCAGATGGCGCTGCTCGGCGAGCGGATCCCGGCCCCGCAGGCGCTTGAGTGGGGGCTGGTCAACTGGGTGTACCCGGATGACCGGCTGATGGAGGAGGCCGAAGCCCTGGTCGCGCGGCTGGCCGCCGGCCCCACCCGCTCCTACGCCGCCAGCAAGCGCGCGCTCAACCGGTTCATCTACGGCGACCTCGACGCCCAGCTCGACCTCGAGGCCCAGCTCCAGCACGCTCTGGGGCGCACCCAGGACTTCTCCGAGGGCACCGCGGCGTTCGTCGAGAAGCGCGCGCCGGCATTCACCGGAGCCTGATCGCGGACACCCGCCCGAGCACGGCGGACGCTTCCTCCGCGATCTGACGCACGATCTCCCCCGCCGGCCGGGCCTGCACCAGCTCATGGGCCTGGCCCGCCCACAGGTTGAAGGCATCGGCGTCGCCGCGCCGCCGCGCGGCAGCCCGCAGCGGGCTCGTGACGTGATGTATCTCCGGATAGGCGAGCGGCGCGCCGGCGCTGTGTTCGGTCATGAACCGGTTGACGATCCCGCGCGCCGGGCGCCCACTGAACGCCCGCGTCACACGCGTGGGGCGCTGCTCAGCCAGAAGCGCCCGCTGGGCCTCCGCCGTCGCGGCCTCGGGTGAGAGCATCAGCGCCGTCCCGACCTGCGCCGCGCTCGCGCCGGCGCACAACACCGCCGCGAGCGCCGCTCCGTCCATGATCCCGCCGGTGGCGATCAGCGGCAGGGACGTCGCACGCGAGACGGTGCGCAGCAGCACCAGCAGGCCGACACCGCCCTCATCCGAGTCGTCGGCCAGCCAGCCGCCCCGATGCCCGCCCGCCTCCGTGCCCTGGACGACCAGTGCGTCGGCGCCGGCGGCGTGCGCGGCGTGCGCCTCCTCGACGTTGGTGATCGTCACCCACGCGGCGATCTCGGCGCGATGCAGGCGGTCGACCACGTCCCGGGCTGGACATCCGAAGGTGAAGGAGACCACGGCCGGGCGCTCGGCGCAGACCAGCGCGAGCTTCGCTTCCCAGTCGTCGTCGTCGAAGCGCGGCTCGCCCAGTTCGGCGCCCTGCCGTGCCGCCTCGGGCGCGATCTGCTGCAGGTAGTCGCTGAGCCCGTCCGGGTCGGCGGGCTCGGGTGTCGGCACGAACACGTTCACCCCGAACGGCGCCACCGTGGCTTCGCGCAGCGCGCGGATCTCGTTGCCGACGGCGTCCGCGCGCTTGTAGCCGGCGGCCAGGAAACCCAGGCCCCCGGCCCGGCAGACAGCGGCGGCGAGCTCCGGCGTCGAAGGGCCACCCGCCATCGGCGCCTGAACGATCGGCGGCTCGAGTGTGCTCAGGTCGAACGTCGTCCCGAGTGTACGGGGGACGCGGTCCGGGCGCGGATGCTAGGCCGCCTTCGGCGGCGTCCGTGGGACCTTGCGGCCCCGTCCGGACACGCCGCGCCACGCCGCGCCCGGCGCAGTCGCCCCGCTACCTTGCGGCCCGATCGGGACGCAGAAACACGTCCACGCTCAGCTCACGGCGAGCGCGTGGCGCGAGGCGAAGTCCATCGCCTCGGTGGCCGTCGCGGACTGCCACACCGCGTCGTCCCCGAGCGGATGGCGCGCCGCCGTGCCGGAGGCGACCAACTCGAGCAGCGCCGCCTCGGCCGCGACCCGATCGGGGCGATCGTTGCCCCGGGCCATGAGTGCCGCCACCTCTTGGGTCGTCAGCCCGTCAGGGAAGCGCTCGAGCAGCGGGGCCGGCGTATCCGGCGGCGGCTCGCGATGCAGCGTGGGATCGACGTTGGCGACCAGCACGTCGTAGGCCTCAACCGGCTGGAAGCCGCCGGCGACCAGCCGGGTCCCATCCTTCTCGAACACCACCGACGGGGCGGTGAACCGGACGGGGCCGTCGGTGGTGGCGGTCTTGCCTTGCAGCTCGGCCGCCGAGCCGGCGGCCTGGCGCGTCTCGTGGCGGTCGCGCTCGTAGGCCTCGACGACCTCGGGCGCGTCGATCTGGGCGACGAGGTGGTCGGGATCGATCCCCGGCACGATCCGAAGCGCGTCGGCGATCTGGGCGTCGTCGTCGAGCAGCATCGGCGCGTTGAAGTTGGTCAGCTGAAGGGCCCTGAATACCCGCCACTCGCTGCCGGGGTGCTGCATGCGGGTGGCCACGACCGCGCGGCAGGCACGCGAGGTGGCGCTCAGACGCGGCTTCGGCGCCGGCGAGAAGGGCATGCCATAGCGGCTCCGGAAGCGAGCCTGCCCCAACGCCCCCCGTAGCGGCGTGTAGCCGCGCCGCTCGTATTGCGAGGCGTCCTCGGTCAGGCCGACGAGGACCAGGCGCCAGTCGAGCTGGCCGCCGTAGCGCCACTCGATGACCCGCAGGGCCGGGTTCTCCGAGTAGGCCCAGGGACAGGCCGGATCACTGTACAGGGTGGTCGCGATCATCTCGTTGATGGCTCAAGTATATGCAACAGGGTCATCACCGCGTCCTACCACGCCAGCCGCCGGACAAACCCGCGCCCAGATCATCCGGCGCTATTACCCAGGAGCTGCTCGAGCCGATCGAGCAGCGGGACCTGACCGGGATTGATCTTCTCGCGCGCGGTGGGCAGGTCGAACCATTCGGCTCGGTCGACCTCCGGGATCTCGATCAGCTTCCCGGAGCGGGGAGGCCACTCGAACGCGAACGTGTTGCTCCGGATCTGCCCGACGTCAAGGTCCCCCTCAAGGGCCCAGCCACGGACGCGCTTTCCGGACTTCTGGCGGATCTCCCCCAACTCGGCCGCCGCGCGATCCGGCGGCGCCGTGCCGAGCTCCTCCTCGAACTCGCGCCGGGCCGCGGCGAGCGGATCCTCGCTGTCCACGTACTCACCCTTGGGAATTGACCACGCGCCGAGGTCGCGACCCGACCAGGCCGGTCCGCCCGGGTGGACGAGGAGCACTTCAGGCGCTCCTGGGTCGCCGCGGTGCAGGAGGATGCCGGCGCTGCGCCGTCGCGGGCTCACGTGTGCGTCAGCTCCGGCGGGTCGTCACCGCGAGGCCGACCCCGAGAGCGATCAGCATCGCGCCGCCGGCGCTCGTCATAGCCTCGAGCCGGCGCGAGGAGCGCCCTAGCCACTGCCGTGCGGTGCCCGACGCAATCGCCCACGCGCCGTCCGAAACCAGCGCGATCACGACGCAGATCGCGCCCAGGGTCGCGAGCTGAAGCGTGACGTGCCCTTGGGAGCGATCGATGAACTGGGGCAAGACCGCGGTGAAGATCAGCACGCCCTTCGGGTTGGTGGCACCGACGAAGAAGCCCTCGCGAACGATCCGCCGCAGCGGCTTCGGGTCTGACGCGGCCGCCGGCGCGAACAGGGCGGCCAGCCCCTTGCGCTCGCGGATGTGCTTGACCCCGAGGAACACCAGGTAGGCGGCGCCAATCAGCTTGAGCACGGCGAACACGGCGTCCGAGCGCGCGACGATCGAACCGATCCCGATCGTCACCAGCGCGCCTTGGAAGAGCAGTCCACCCGCGTTGCCCACGACCGTGGCCAGGGCCGCCCGGCGACCGAGCGCGACGCCGCGGCTGACCACGAACAGCACGCTCGGACCCGGGACCAGGATCAGGACGTAGATCGTGAGCAGGAATTCGGGGAGGTGACGGGAGGGGAGCATGGCCGGCGGGCCGGGCCCATGCTACCCGGGCTGACTTCACTCGGACGGATGGGAGCGCGGCGCGCGAGGGGAGCGCGGGCGCGATCGGAGCGCGCCGCGCGAGGGGGGCGCGGGCGCGATCGGAGCGCGGCGCGCGATGGGAGCGCGGGCGCGATCGGAGCGCGGCGCGCGAGGGGAGCGCGGGCGCGGCCAAACCCCCTGGCCACCGCCGCGTCAAGCCGCCAGCGCCTCGTGCTCACCCTCCTCGATCCCGCGGAGGCGGATCACCTCGTGGCTCGGCGGCTCGCCGAGCAGGAACAAGGCGACGGCGGCGCCGGTCAGCGCGAGCACCGCACCGATCGTGAACGCGAGCCCGAACCCGCTGGTGAGCGCCTGCCCGGTTCCGTGCGCGCCGATCAGCGTCTTGGTGTGCGCGGCGGCAATCGTGCTGAGCACGGCGAGGCCGAGCGCGCCGCCGACGAGCCGCGAGGTGTTGAGCAGCCCGGAGGCCACGCCACTCTGCGCGCCGGCGACGCCCTGCATCGCGACGATCGTCGCCGGTACGAGCGTGAAGCCCATGCCGAGCGCCGACAGGAGCGCCCCGAGCAGAACGCTATTGACGTAGGTCCCGCCGGGGGCGATGCCGCTCAGCAGAAGCATGCCCGCCGCCGAGGACGCCATTCCGGCCGTGATGACCGGGCGCGGCCCGAATCGCCCGACCACCCGCGGGGCGAGCGTGGAGGCCGCGAAGATCGACAGCGTCATGGGCAGAAAGCCGAGGCCCGCCTCAATCGCGTCGTAATGGAGCACCTGCTGCATGTACAGGGTGAGGAAGAACCAGCCGGGGAACTGGCAGGCGTAGAGCAGCACGATGATCGCGTTCGCCGCCCGCAGATGGCCGATCCGGAAGATCGAGAGCGGCACCAGTGGCTGCTTCGCGAGGCGCGCCTCGACGAGCAGAAAGGCACCGAGCAGAACCACACCCGCGGCCAGGGGCGCGAGCACGCCACGCGAACCCCACCCGAGCGTGTCGGTGCGGACGATC
>JAFAZZ010000242.1 GCA_019239375.1 Solirubrobacterales bacterium
CACCGATCAGTGGGTCAGGGCGTTCTCGCCCGGGCGCGACCGCAGCGGCCTCGAACTGACCGGCAACCAGCAGCTCGCCGAGGCGCTGCTCGACGCGCTGGCCGGCAGCGGCCGGCGCCCTGCCGCCGGGGCCCAAGCGGCTGCGTAGTACGGCGGCGCCCGTCCGACCGTCCGGATGGCGGTCCGCCGGAGGGGCGGTGCGTCGCGGTCAGGTGGGGTGGGGCGTTTGATCGGTCGCGGCGACGCCCCAAACCCCCCGGTTCAGGCGCTAGCGTTTCCCCTCGCCTGCCCGGGTGGTGGAATTGGTCAGACACGGTCGCCTTAAGAGCGACTGCCCCAGCGGCATGAGGGTTCGAGTCCCTCCCCGGGTACTACGGCTGCGGTAAGGCGCATCGACCCGTGCCTCCGCGCATACTGCGGTTGCCGTAGGCCGCGCGCCGACCCGTCCATCCCCGCATACTGCGGTTGCGGTAGGCGCGCCAAACCGCAACTAACCCGCTGCTACGGTGTCAATGCCACCGACGGCGACCCGTAGCTACCCCGTGGAAGTCTCTGCGCTCAGATACTCGGGAGGAATTGGCCTGCATGCTCGCTCGCCGCTCCTCAGACTGCAGTCCGATGAGCGCCTGGTAGCCCTGATTCGGCGTGGCAGCACCGTCGCGTTCGAGGTGCTGGTTGCCCGCTATCACGCGCGCCTCTTGGCCTTCTGCCGCCACCTGCTCGCCTCGCGCGAGGACGCTGAGGACGTCCTCCAGGAGGTCTTCTCGGCCGCCTTCAACGCGATCCTCGACGACGCACGACCGATCAACGTGCGGCCCTGGCTGTACCGCATCGCCCGCAACCGGAGCCTCAACCACCTGCGCCGGATCCAGGCCGTCGGTGTCGACTCGATGGACATCCACCTCTACGACCACGGCGCCACCACGGCAGACAAGGTCCACGAGCGCGAGGAGTTCCGCCTGCTGGTCGGAGACATCCAGGGCCTTCCGGAAACGCAGCGCACCGCGCTCGTGCTCCGCGAGATGGACGCGCTCTCCTACGATCAGATCGCCGAGGCAATGGAGACCACCGTGCCCAGCGTCAAGTCGCTGCTCGTGCGCGCGCGGGTGTCGCTGGCCGAGGCCGCCGAGGCCCGGATGCTGACCTGCGAACAGGTCCGGATCGAGCTGGGCGAGGTGGCCGAGGGCCTGCGCCGGCGACCCGGCCCCCTCGTGCGCCGCCACCTGCGCATATGCGAGCGCTGCTCGATGTTCAAGGGCCAGCTGAACGAGACGAGCAAGGCGCTCACCGCCGTGCTACCAGTCGGCGGATTCTTCCTGCTGCGCAAGCTGGCCATCCTCCACCTGGGCCATTCCGCCGGCGCGGGCTCGAGCGCGTCGGGCGCGGGCGCTGCCGGGCAGGCCGCGGCCGTAGGATCGACCGCCGCGGCCGGGGCCAGTGCGGTGATCGGTACGACGAGCAGCGGGTTCCTGTCGGCGAGCGTCGGCGCGATCGCCACCAAGGCGGCCGCCGGTCTCGCGGCCGCCGCGCTCGTCACCGCCGGCGCCGTCGAGGTCGAGCAGCCGACCCGGCACGTGCGCCACCACGCCGCGGCCACGCCGTTGGCCTCGGTTCCCGCTGCGCCGCCGGTCACGACGACCACGGCGGCACGTTCGGCGGCGAGTGTCACGGTCACCACGCATCACCGCTCTGCGGTCAAGCATCAGCACAAGGTCGCGCCGGCGGCCACGACCGCGACGACGTCCGGGCAGAAGGCCCCACCCAAGCCCGATGCAAAGCAGACCGCCTCCGCGACCGCCAAGACCAAGACCAAGACCAAGGACAAGCCGAAGGCGACGCCGACGGTGGCGCCGGGGCGCACGCAGACGCAGACCGACGCGACCGTCCTGGCCACGTCGACCACCCCCGCCGTCGGCGCGGCGGGGGCATCCGGAACGGCGGGGGTATCCGGCGCGGCGGGGGTATCCGCGTCTGCAGGATGTCCCGATGGGAGCAGTCCCGCGTCGCCGACGACGTCAACCCCAACCACGACCCCTGCACCGCCGAGCGCCGATCCAGGCACTACTACGACCACCCGACCGACGACCACGACCGGCCAGCCGAGCGTGGGTTCCGCCACGACGACCACGACGAGTCCGACGCCGCCCGCTCCCAGCAGCGATCCAGCTCCGGCCCCGGCGTCGTCGTGTGCCCCTGATTCCGCGAACGGCGGTCAGCCGGCGCCGTCGGGCGGCGCGGCTCCGTAGTGATCGACACCACCCAATTCCAGGCCGTCGACATGCGCGTCGGCCGGGTGGTGTCGGTCGAGGAGTTCCCCGAAGCCCGGGTGCCGGCCTGGAAGCTCCACATCGACTTCGGGCCGGGAATCGGGATCAAGCGCTCCTCGGCCCAGATCACGCACTACTCACCCGAGGAACTGCTCGACACGCTCGTCGTGGGCTGCGTCAACCTGACGCCCCGTGTGATCGCCCGGTTCCCCTCCGAGGTGCTGGTGATGGGTGCGCTCGACGACGCCCTCGGCGTGGTGCTGCTCAGGCCCGACAAGGACGCGGCGCCCGGGTCTCGGATTGCCTGAGCGCCGGCGGCGCTAGGCGATCTAGGGCCGGGCGGCGCCTACGGCGCCGGCGCGAATCTACAAGAACGGCCGGCGCTCTCACGTTTTGCAGGTAAGGGCCGATAAATGGGGCGATCAGATGGAAGTCGGAGCCGGATACTCCGCCAGGAGACTGGTCGAATACGACGCGCTTAGCCACCGCCTGTGGATCCTCGGACAGCGTTGCCACCACGGCGCCACCGGGAGCGTCGTCGCCGCGGCCGCCTTCGTCGGGCTGCTCCGCGACCCGGACACCGTCGTGCGGCCGATCGCGTGGCCGGCGTCGATGCTCACGCTAGCGTTCGCCGGGGGCGCGCTGATGATGGCGCACGACTGGAAGGACCGTTCGATGTGGTTCGAGCGCGGCCGGGGGTCGCAGGTCTAGCTCATCTGGTTCGAGCGCAGCCGCGAGACGCAGGTCTTGCTGCGGGTCGGCGGGCTTCCGCGCGCGCTCGGTAGCCCGCCGGCGCGTAAGCTCCGCCTGGCCATGAGCGTGCGCTGCGCCATCGTCCCGCCCACGCCTGTGCCCTATCGCGAGCCGCTGTTCCGCGCGCTGAACGAGCGGCCGGAACTCGAGATCCGCGTCATCTATCAGTCGGCCGGTCAGCCGTCGTGGGACGTGCCGCCCGAATGGTTTCCGCGCGAGCACCCGTACCCGGCCGTCCACCTGGGTTCGTGGCAGCGCCGGCGGTCGGGGCGTACCCCGCTGCTGTGGCCGCGCGGTCTCGAGCGGGCGCTGCGTGCCTTCGACCCGGACTGCGTCGTGGTATCCGAGTACGGCGCGTCGTCGCTGCGCGTACTCGGCTGGTGCCGGCGGCACGGGCGTGCCTACGTGATCTTCACCGAGTGCACGCCGATGATCGACTCGATGCTGCCGGGTTGGCAACTCGCGCTGCACCGGCGACTGGCCCGGCAGGCCGACGGGCTGATCGCGACGAGCTCCGCGGCGCGCGAGCGGCTGCGGTCGTTCGGCGTCCGGGAGGAGCGGATAACGGTGGCGCTCCAGGCGGCCGACCTCGAGGCCTTCCGCGCCGTCGCCGCGTCTTCGCGCGGCGACGCTTTCCGGGTGATCAGCGTCGGGCGACTCGTACCCGACAAGAACTTCGGGACGTTGATCGAGGCGTTCGCTCGGGTCCGACGCGGCGAGCTCGAGATCGCGGGAACCGGCTTTCAGGAGCACGAGCTAAGGCAGCTGGCGAATCGTTATGACGTTTCCGTGCGCTTCCGCGGCCACGTCGCACCGAACGAGATGCCCGGGCTCTACGCGGCGGCTGATGTCTATGCGCTGGTCAGCACCTACGAGCCGTTCGGTGTCGCCGTCCGGGAGGCGGCCGCGGCCGGCCTGCCGATCGTGTGCAGCCGCGCGGCCGGCGCGGCCGGCGACGTGGCGATCGAGGGGGGCAACGCGCTGCTGATCACCCCGACCAACGTCGG
>JAFAZZ010000246.1 GCA_019239375.1 Solirubrobacterales bacterium
CTGATAACTCCTGAGGTGTGATTTGGCTTGCAACCAAGTCTTTGAGACACCGGCTTGCTTTCGGCGGGTCCGTGCGGAGCGGTTATGCGTACGTGAGCGGGAAAGTCCTGTGTGAGTAGCCAACGTTCTTCTGTCAGGGACCCGAGCTAGCGTTCATCAGCTTCGGCCACAAGCCGAATTCGATGGTTGCTTTGCCAATTACGTATGGCTCGTTCGCGGTTAACACGCGCAAGAGTGATCAAGCGATGCGTACACAGAGCATCCGCACGATCGGATTGCAAAGCGACGCGTATCTGACGTGCCTTGCTGAGAGTCAACGGCTTCGGTGAGGAGGTTGGAGGAGGAGGAAGTAGACGCCAGCGAACGCCGCCACCGCGAGCAGTAAGACGCAGCCGCCGGCTCCCAAGGTGAGCCGACGCCTGCTTGGGCGTCGCAGCATCCCGCGAGTGTTCCGAGCGGCTATAAGCCAGGCGTAGGAGTCTCCGGCTAGTGATACAACGGCTTCCAGCCCCGAGCGCAAGTGCTGGCGCGCCAGGGTAGGCAGCCAGGCTGTCTGGTTAATCGAGCCTCAACGCGCTCCTCGGCGACGAGTCGGCCCGGTATCCGCATGCGAGACCACGTCTGCCGACGGGTCCGTCTGCAGCTTTAGGAGGCAGGTAGAGACCGTCCGCAGGCAGAGCTCAACCGCTGGACTAGTGCGACTGGCCGCGCGGTGCAGCGCGTAGATGCGGCGCTCCATCGGCGGCGTGAGGCCGCGGAGAACGAGTCGGTTGTGGGCCTGAAGCCGTCCGAGGGATCGCGGCAGGAATGCGCAGCCAGCGCCGGTGGCGACCAGCTCAGCGAGCGTCGCCAGCCCTTCGAACTCCCACCGGCGAGCTGGCGTAACCGTGAGCTCACGGAGCCGTTGATCGGTGGCGAGGCGTGACATATGTCCTTCGGGTGCGCTGAGTAAAGTCATGCTCTGTATTGATTTGGCTAACTCGCTCTGGGACAAGGGGCTGCTGCTCTCGGCTAGAGAGTGCCCGGCGGGCACCGCGAGTACAACGGGATCGACGTGGATCTGGTGCTGGATGAGCGCCCGCGATGGCGCGCGTCGGGTTCGGCTCCAGTCGTCGAGGAGCGCGATGTCGGTCAGGCGGTGCTCGAGCGCCGCTGCGGCGTCGCGGCTGTCCAGCTGGCGCATCACAATCTCGAGCGCTGGATGGTCGCGCTGAACCGCCGCGAGCGCCTGGGCGGTATCTACGGCAAGGCTGGGGATCGTGCTCACGATCAACCGCCCGCCAATGGCTTGTGAGTGCGCCGCCATCTCCGCCTCGACGCGCTCGGCCTCGGCGAGCAGCCGGACTGCGTGGCCGACCAGGAGCCGTCCAGTGTCCGTTAGCGCGGCGCTGCGCGCCGTTCGCTCGAGCAGTGTCCTGCCGATCTCTCGCTCCAGCGCGACGAGCTGCTGAGAGATCGCCGAAGCTGAGTAACCCAGCGATTCTGCCGTCGCGGCGATGCTGCCGAGCTGCGAGAAGTGGACCAGGATCTCCAGGCGACCGAGGTCGAGCATCAACATAGCTTATGCTCAGCGATGAAAATTCGCGCTTTACATCGCGCTCGCTGCGGGCACGATCCCCGTATGACACGAACACCGAAGCGCATCTCGCCAACGCTGTGGATCGATCACGAGACAGCCCGTCGACAGGCCGCCGGCCTGCCAACTGTGCCGCTGGGATTCGGCGAGGCACGAGTCCCCGTGCTTCCCGACCTGGCTAACCGCATGGCCGAAGCGGCCGACCGCGCCGAATATGGTCCCGTCGCCGGCGTTCCTGCCCTGCGCGACGCGGCCGCTGGTTACTGGCAGCGACGCGGCATCCCAGCCGAGACGGAGCTCGTGATCGCCGGACCGGGAACCAAGCCGCTGCTCTATGCGCTGCTGCACGCCATCGGCGGCCCGATCGCGATTCCCCGCCCCTCGTGGGTCAGCTACGCCGCGCAGGCCGCGCTCATCGGCATCGCCGCTGTCCCGGTGCCGGTTCCGCCGGGCACCGGCGGCATCCCGATCGCGCCCCAGCTCGATGCCGCCGCACAGCGGGCACGCGCCGCTGGAGCTCCCCTCCGGGCCGTGATCCTCACGCTCCCCGACAACCCCACCGGCAGCCATGCCAGCCCCGAAGACGTCCTCCAGGTCTGCGATGTTGCCGAGCGCCACGACCTGCTCTTGATCTGCGACGAGATATACCGCGACCTCATCCACGATCCCGACGCGCACCTGCTCAGCCCCGGCGAGGTGGCGCCCAACCGAACCGTGGTGACCACCGGCCTGAGCAAAAACCTCGCTCTAGGGGGATGGCGCATCGGTGTCGCCCGTTTCCCGCACAACACTCGCGGGCGCACCCTCCGCGATCGAGTCCTATCAGTGGCCAGCGAAGTGTGGTCTGCGCCAGCTCACCCGGTGCAACTCGCGGCCGCCTGGGCATTCACCGAGCCGGCCCAGGTACGCGACCGGATCGCCGCAAGCCGCCGGCTACACGCCGCCGTGGCACGCGCGACCTCCCACCTGCTCGCCCGCCACGACATCGCACATCGCCGGCCGGCCGCCGGCTTCTACCTCTACCCGAACTTCGACGCGCACCGCGACCGGCTCACCGGAGTGCGGGTCAGCACCTCGGCTGATTTGGCGGCGTTGCTTCTCGAGCGCTACGGAATCGCCACCTTGCCCGGCACAGCCTTCGGTGAGAACGATCACCGACTCACCCTGCGCCTTGCTACCAGCGGCCTCTACGGCACCTCCGCCGAGCAGCTGAGCGCGCTCGAGCACCCAAACCCGGCAAAGCTCCCGTGGATCGAACGAAGCCTGCAAGCCCTCGACCGAGCCCTAGCCGATCTCATCGGTCCACCCAGCGTGCATGTCGACAAAAAGTCGCCCGCCCAGACCGCCGCCGGACCCTGAGCTCCAGCCACGCCATGACGCTCTGTTAGCGGTCGCGGGTTTTGGAGAGCGCGGTAACGCTCCGTGCGGACCGCCTGTACGGCTGGTCAGGCGCGCCCAGGTTAGCTCCCGCCGCGCTGCCGGCAATCGGATGGGATCAAGCCGGGCTTCCCGGCCGACGCTTGGTAGCGCCGGCCGCATCGCGAGCGCCCTCCGCCTCAGCGACGGAATCGGCAGAGGCTGCGTTCGATCATCCGCTGCTTC
>JAFAZZ010000433.1 GCA_019239375.1 Solirubrobacterales bacterium
TGACCGAGGCGCTGCGGGCCGTCGCGGAGCCGGAGATCACGGTCACCGTCGTGTGCCTCCCGGTTATCGGTGCCGACCGCGACGATCCGCTTCGATTCCGCAAGCTGGTGCTTGTCACCTACGACTGACCCCCGGTGCCCGGCTCCGACTCCGCATGGACGCGGACCGGTTGATGCGACCCGTCGCTCGCACCATGAAGGACCGCGCCTCGGTCAGCGGCCGAAACCACGGACACATTGACACGCTAATCGAGTGCGGTCGGTTTTGATGAGGCCAGCCAGCGGAACCGAGACGGGAGTGGCGATGCTTCGCCATTGAGGCCCGACCGCAGAAAGCTGTCAGCTGCCCGTGCATTCTGCAACCCTCCTCGAACGATCGCTCCTCACTGCCTTGCATGCGCCGGCTGGGCCAGATAGGCGTGAAGGAGGGTCCGTTGACTTCCCAGCGGTCGTCCGAGAGGATTGGGATTCGTAGATCGAGGCGCCTGGACGTGCCGAGCGCCGATTGGCACGGCCGGGCCTTCCTCGTGATTGGGAAGCGCTCGCGCGCGGGCCAGCCAAAGGAGCGAACATGTGCGCCCGTAGTCCACTTCAGTGCATCCTCCCGCCGGGACTGCTTCACAAGCTGGCCCGCACGGGTAAGGGCGAGGTCCGAGCCTCCGCGCTCGCGACACTTGAGCTTGACCATAAGTTCCGCCTCGCCCGCGCCGAGACGGCCGCGCGGCGCGGCGGCCGCATAGCGCAGGCCGTCACGTTCAGTCGGATCGGCGGGCAGGCGAACCGGACGATCTACGAGCAGCAGCACAGCACGGTCCAGACGCCGGGAAAAGTGGTGCGCCGTGAGGGCCAGCGCCCGGTACGCGATGTCGCAGTGAACCAGGCCTATGACGGTCTCGGCGCAACGTACAACTACTACTGGGCGACCTATCAGCGGGATTCGATCGACGGCCAGGGGCTGCCGCTGCTCGGCCTGGTCCATTACGGCACGGACTATGACAACGCGTTCTGGGACAACGCCGGCCATATGTTCTTCGGAGACGGCGATGGGAAACTCCTGACCGAAACCACTGCTGGGATTGACGTGATCGGCCACGAGCTGACCCACGGCGTCACGCAGCACGAGGCCAACCTGGTTTACTCCGGCCAGTCAGGTGCTCTGAACGAATCGATCTCCGACGTCTTCGGGATCCAGGTCAAGCAGATGGCGCTCGGTCAGGACGTCACAAAATCTGATTGGCTGATCGGCGCGGATATCGTGGGGCCTGAACTGAAATCGGCTCTTCGATCAATGATCAAGCCCGGTACGGCCAATGCACAGGACGACCAGCCGGCAGACATGGACGGCTACGTTGACGGGGGCGACGTGCACACGAACTCGGGGATCCCGAACCGGGCTTTCGCCGAGACCGCACTCACGTTGGGAGGAAACTCGTGGGACGCCGCCGGGCCGATCTGGTACGCGACGGTAACCGACCCACAGCTGATCTCGCACGCGACCTTCGCCGACTTCGCCCGACTGACGGTGGTCCAGGCCCAGCGGCGGTATGGCACCACCAGCAAGGAAGTCGATGCGGTCCGGGGGGGCTGGGAGGCCGTAAAGCTGCGGCTCTGAGCGATCGTGCGGGTTCAAGTCACGCGGCGGGGCGGAATCGCCGGAATTTCTCTCCATGCGGATCTGGCGACGAGCGACCTTGACGCCGCCACTGCAGCTCGGGTGGAAGAAGCGCTCGACCGGCTCATGGACCAGCCACACGTGGCGTCGGCGGCTCAGCCCGACCGTTTCTATTATGAGATCACGCTTCCCGATCGCAACAGGACCACGTCGGTGGCGGAGCAGGACCTACCCACTGAGCTGACCCCGCTGGTAGAGATGCTGTCCAAGGTCGGGAGTGTCGGAAGGGGCGGCCAAACGAGTCCACCCGACCCTGACACCTCGGTGAACGATCCTGACGGCCGATCTCGTAGCGAGAGGTAACGATCGCGCGCCGAATCTGGAGCCGGGAGTAGGCGTATGGTTTGCGCGGTGACGGGGAGGTTGCGCGCGCGTTTCGGGCGGGCTGTGATGGCGATCCTTGCCGTGGTGGTTGCGCTCGGCCTGCTCGGGATCGGGCGCTCGGATGCTTCGTCGCGTCGGGTTGGTCGGGACGTCGCGGCTCGCAGGACACGGCCCCCAAGGAGGACATCAGGTG
>JAFAZZ010000557.1 GCA_019239375.1 Solirubrobacterales bacterium
GCCAGTAGATTGCGCTCGCGGTAGTAATCGGCCACCTCCTGCGCCGTCGGCTGGGGCGGGCTACCCCCGAAATACCGGGCCGCCGCCTCGAGTAGGTCCGTCGTAACCGGATCCTGCGGCTCGTCGTGATTACGCTCGGCGTGCACATGCACGTCGATCGCCACCAGCTTCTCGAGGTCGACGTTCATTGCCCGCCGTACACGCGCACGAGGGACTCGGCCACGCACGCGGGCTTAGCCGCGTCCTTGACCTCGATCGTCACTTTCGCCTTGATTTGCACCCCGCCGGGGATCTCGCCGACCTCGAGGATCTCCATGCCGCCGCGCCACTGTGCCCCTACCGGAAGCGGCGCCGGGAAGCGGACCCGGTCGAGCCCGTAGTTGACGCCCATCACTGCGTCGGTGACCTTCATCAGCTGCTGGCTGACCGGCGCAACCAGCGACAACGTCAGGAAGCCGTGCGCGATGGTGCCGGCGAACGGCGTCTGCTTGGCCCGCTCGGGGTCGACGTGGATGAACTGATGATCATCGGTCGCGTCAGCAAACTGGTTGACGCGATCCTGGCTCATCTCCTGCCAGTCGGTGTAGCCGATGTGCGTGCCCGCACGGTCGCGCAGCCCCGCGACGTCGGTCACCAGGCCGTTGACGTTCGCACTGGTCATGTGCCGCTCCAGAAAGGTCGAGGGTTCGGGCGGCACGCTATCAACCGCCGGTCATCCGGATGAGCGCGGCGTCCGGCGCCGAGCCCTCGCGGAACAATCGGTTCGCGTCCAGACGACGAAGCGCGGACGCTCGTAAACCGCGGTTTGAGGGGCGTACGATGTATGCATGACCGCATTAGGCGTGTCATTGCTGATCGTGGGGGCGATCCTGATCCTGATCGAGGCGCACGTGCCGACGCTCGGGGTGCTGGGCGGGCCGGGGGTGATAGCGCTCGGGGTGGGCGCCGTCCTCGCGGTGCTCGGGCTCGGCGGCGGGATCGTCCTCGGTGTCATCTCGGCCTTGCTGCTGGCGGGCGCCGCGGGCGGAGTGCTGGCGCTCACCGTAGGCAAGGGCATCGCGGTGCGGCGGCGGCGGATTCGGGCCGGTCCCGAAAGCCTGATCGGGCACATGGGCGAGGTGCGCAGCTGGGCGAGCCCGTCGGGATGCGTGCTCGTCGACGGTGCCCTGTGGCGAGCGCGTCGCTCGATGCTCGACGACGAGGATCAGGAGGATCTGCACCCGGGGGACACGGTCGTGGTCGACCACCTGGACGGACTGACGGTGTCGGTTCGCCGGGCCGAGGAATGGGAGTTGATTCGATGATCATCGCGATCCTGATCGTGCTGGCCGTCCTGGCCGTGATCGCGTTCACCCTGGTGGGCGCTGCGATTCGGGTGCTCAGGGAGTATGAGCGGGGGGTCGTGTTCCGTCTCGGGCGCGTGATGGACGTGCGCGGACCCGGGCTGATCCTGCTCATGCCGACGATCGACCGGATGGTTCGGGTCAGCCTGCGGACGGTGACGCTGACGGTTCCGCCTCAGGAGGTCATCACGCGCGACAACATCCCGGTCCGCGTCACCGCGGTCGCCTACTACCGCGTGGTCGATCCGAACCGGGCGGTCAACCAGGTCGAGAACTTCCACCACGCGACGCTCCAGATCTCCCAGACCACGCTGCGCTCGGTGCTGGGCGGCGTCGATCTCGACCACCTGCTGGGTGAGCGGGAACGCCTGAACGAGTCGCTGCAGCAGGTAATCGACGCGCAGACCGAGCCGTGGGGGATCAAGGTGACTACGGTCGAAATCAAGGATGTCGAGATCCCCGAGCGGATGCAGCACGCGATCGCCCGGCAAGCCGAGGCCGAACGCGAGCGGCGAGCCAAGATCATCAACGCCGAGGGCGAGGCACAGGCGGCATCGCGGCTGGCCGAGGCGGCGGACGTGATCGGGCGTAACCCGACCACGCTCCAGCTCCGGTACCTCCAGACCCTGCGCGAGATCGGCGCCACGCAGAACTCCACCGTGGTGTTCCCGATGCCCATCGACCTGGTCAAGCCCGTGCTCGACGCGGTGCGTTCCGCGGGCGCGGCGGCGGGGTCCTCAGTGGAGTCGGCCCCGGCTCTTGCCCCCGCTCCGGACAATGGGGCGCTCGAGCCCGGCGAATCGCGGGCGCTGGGGCCGGGGTCGGATGGCCCTGCGGCCGGATCGGATCGCCCTGCCGCCGGATCGGATCACCCTGCGACCGGGGCGGATGACCCTGCGGCCCGGGCGGATCACCCCGCGGCCCGGGCGGATCACCCCGCCGGCGGGGCGGATCGCCCTGCCGCCACCCCGGCTACCGCGGCTTCTTCTGGAGAGAACGCTCCGTCGCAGCCCGAGGAGTAGCCGCCCTCAGTCGCCACCGCGCTCGCTGCCGCGAGCGACCCGTATTGGACGAGGCTGCATCGTCCGACCCGCGGCACTCGCGTTCGACCACCGCCGCCCCGGCGGCACCGCCGGCAAAGCGGTGCCGCAGGGCGGACGTGCGGCCGAAGCCCTACTTAGTGCGCCTTGAGGTTCAGCGACACAGTAGTCGCGACCTTCTTGGCGTCAGTGATCGTGAGCAAGAACTTCAGGCTCTTAACTCTGTGCTTCTTGATCTTAGTCTGGAGCGCCTTCGTCTCGCTCACCAGCGGACCGGCGGCGATGAACGTGACGCGGCCCGCCGGCTTCGTCAGCGTGATCACGAGCTTGCCGCCCTTGATCGTGACCGACTTGGCCTGGGCGCCGGAGATCCCGAGGCCCTTGATCAGGGTCGTCGTGGTGCACTTCTTCTTCTTGCCCTTGGTTGTGCACGTCTTGTGGCTGACGATCGCCGCATGGGAGAACTTCAGCCCGGCGGCCACGCCAACCGCCACCGTGGTGATGTTCGGGCCACCCTTGCCATGCGCGACGGCGAACTTCAGCTTCGGATGACCGCTGGCCAGGCCACTGGTCGATCCCGACGCTGTTGGCGAGGGACAGCCGACGAAGGTCACCGTCGTGTTGACGCGCTTGACAGTCCCGTTCTGGCCCGTGAACGTGCCAGTCACGTTGGCTGGCTTGCAGTCGGTCGTGAAGGCCTTCTGCCCGTTCGGGCCGGTGATCGTCTGCGTCAGGCTGGTCAGCGGCACATCGGGCACGCTCGCGAAGGTGACCGAGCTGCTCGCCAGGTTGATCGTACCGGTGAGGGTGATCGCGAACGGCGCCGGAAAGGCGATCGTGAGCGTCGGAGCGCCGAGGGTGCCGCTCAACGTAACCGTGCCCTTGGCCAGCGCCGGGCTGGGGACGAGCGGCGAGGTAGCCTTCGCGGTGCCGACCGTGCATCCGGGTCCGGTCCCGGTGAGGCATGCCGCAACGGCCACAGCGTTCGGCGATAGGCCCTTGGGCAGCTTGAGCACGATCGACTTGCTGGCCGCCTCGTTCGCGGCCTGAGTGACGCCGAAGACCAGCGTCGCGCCATTGCCGTGCTTGTCCTTGGTGATCGAGGCGGTCAGCTTCGGCGCGTAAGGCATTGTGTTGCAGCCGGTGACCGCGAGCGGCGCAGTCGTGTCCACCGGCGTGGCCGATTGCTGGGAGTCCGCCGTCAGCGTGACGTTGGCGGACGGGCTTGGGCAGCTGGTCGGAAGACGCAGGTTTGCCAGCTTGACGCTCATCCCGCTGATGCCCGGGCTGGGCAGGTTCGAAAACGAGACGTTCAGCCCGGTCGCGCCAAGGGTCACATCGGCCACGCCCACTGGCGTAGCTGGGGGGGTGTCGACAACGAGATCCAGACCGCCCACGTCACCCGGCTTCGGCGGCTTGACCAGGTATAGCGTGACCGGCGTCGGCGAGCCGGCAAGGGTCACCGTCCCGCTACCGACCTGGCACACGCTGCTCGGGGTGCTCGAGCCGAGACACGCCCCGCCGTTGATGGCCTCGTTGGCCAGCAGGCCCGGCGGCAGCGCGAGCGACAGGTCCTTGACCGAGTCGGTCGCGGGGTTCGGCGAGAACGTGGCGTTGAAGCCGATCGTGGTGCTGCTGCCGGCCGTTGTGCCGGCGCTTTGGTCGAGCGTCAACGACGGCGTAATGACCGCCGATGCGGCTGCCGGCAGCGTCGCGAGCGCAGCGGCCACTGCTACGAGCCCGACCAGGGCGCGCCTCGGTCGAAATGACACTGGCAGATACCTCCTGTAGATGATGTCCGTCCCCCCGCGGGAGCCTCTTCTCGCCGCGGGTTCCTCCAGCCCCAACTCCAACCACGCCGGCCGTGTACTTCGAGGCGTGGAGCAGACGCGGAGGCCGCGGGCCGGTCATCCTAGCGGCATAACGTATTCGTAGCCAAAGATGAGGCTTTTGGCGTTCAGCGATATTTACCGGGACCGCGACCAGGCCGCGCACCTGGTCGAGCTGGCGCGCGAGGCTGACGTGGTCGTCGGGGCGGGGGACTACGCGACCATGCGGATGGGCCTCGAGAGCACGGTTGAGGCGTTGAGCGCGATCGCCGTGCCGACGGTGCTGG
>JAFAZZ010000570.1 GCA_019239375.1 Solirubrobacterales bacterium
CGAGAGGCCAGAGCCATCGACGATCGCGGGATGCATCCCGAACGACTCGATCACCTGCGAGATGACGCCCGCGCCGGCCTGGATGCTTCCCGCCCCGCCGAATCGCACGCCGAGCTGCTTGGTCAGCATCTCGGCGAAGAAGTCGTCCGAGGGGACGTCCATCAGCTTGAGCAGGACCGACAGGGGCGGGGACTGCACGGAAGCGAGCTGCCGTGCGCCCGGCGGGGCCGGCAAGGTACGGTTCAGGGGGCGGGCGCCAATACCCTCGCTGTTCATCGTGAGCACCAGCTCCTTGGCGGCGAAGGCCCCCGGGTTCAGGAGCCGGAAGGTGGCCCCATGGTCGTAGGTGAGGGCGGCGAGCTGCCCGCCGAAGTCGGGGACGTCGGGCCCGTAGGCGGTGGCCGGGCCGCCGCGCAGGCCGTCGAACAACGTCGCATCGCCGATCACCCAGCCGCTCACGCGGCGGATGCCGGCGCGGCGGAGCTGCGCCACCAGATCGTTCGCGGTCGGGCCGTAGCCCTGCTCCCACACGCGGTTGAAGCCGCCGTCGCCGAACGTCGGATCTCCGCCGCCGACCAGATATAGGTTCCCTTGCCACACGCCGCCCCCTCCCAGGTGGCCGCTACCGACGACGGTGGTCTTCAGGCGGGCGTTCGGGCCGAGCTCGCTGAGCAGCGCCACCGTGGTGTAGAGCTTCTCGACCGAGGCGGGTGGCCGCCCCACGCCGGGGCGCAGCGCGAACAGGGTCTGTTTCGCGGTCAGGTCATAGACGAGCGCTCCCGTGTCTGGGCCTGCCTTGCTCAGGGACTTCGTGAGCGCGGCTTGCAGCCGGGCCAGGGCTTGCGGGGGGCGCGCCACGCTCGGCGCGATACGCGGCGCGGCGGTGGTGACCCCTGGCACGCTGCTCGTTGCGCTCTTTGCGGTCACCGTCGTGCCCACCGAGGCAGCCGTGTGCGGCTTGGCGGCGTGGTTCCCTCCGCCGCATCCGGCGATGGCCAGCGCGGCCACGCCCCCCGCGATCCCGCGTCTCAGGCCGACTCGAGCTCCTCCACCGAGTGCGGGCCGACGCACGCGACCGACAGCTCGTCGGCCACGTCGGCGGCCACCTGCCTGACCTCGTCGAAGCTGACCTGGTCGAGCAGCTCGATCGTACGATCGGGGTCGACGTCCTCGCCGTAGACAATCGTCTGCTGGGCCGCGTGGCGGGCGACCGCGCCGGTGTTCTCGAAGGCAATCGCGCGGGCGCCGGCGGCATAGGCGCGAGCGCGCTCGACCTCGGCCTCGGTCGGCCCGTCCTCGCGTAGCTCGGTGACGATGTCGCGCATCCGGCGGTACGCCTCGAGCATCTTTCCCGATTCCAGCCCGGCGGAGAGTTGCAGCACCGGCACGTCGGCATAGGCGTGGGCGATCGAATGGACCGAGTAGGCGAGACCGCGTTGTTCGCGGATCTCGTCGAAGAGCCGCGAGCCCATCGAGCCGCCCAGCAGCGTTGAGTAGATAGTCAGCGCGGCGCGGTGCTTGGGGTCCTTGATCTCGATCCCGGGCCGGTAGGACATGCGTAGATGGGACTGATTGGAGTCGCGCTCGCGCACCAGGATGCGCGGATGGGCGGCGGGCGCCGGTTCGTAGGGCTCCGGGAAGGGCCGGCCCGGAAAGCGGGCGAACAGCTCTTCGACGGCGCCGTTCTCGGGCAGGCCATCGAGGTTGCCGACGAGGAAGGCACCGCCGCGATCCGGCGACCAGCGGCGCTCGCGGAAGGCGAGAATGCCCTCGTGCGTGAACGTGTCGCGGATGTGCTCGGCTGGCCCGAGCACGGGGCGGCCGAGCGGATGATCGCCGAATGCCGCCTCGTCGATCAGGTGCTCGGCCATCACCGCCGGCTGGTCGTTGGCTCGGGCGATCTCCTGGACGACTACACCGCGCTCGCGGTTGAGCTCGTCGCTGTCGATCTTTGGCCGGCCGACGAAGTCGGTCAGCAGGTCGGCGGCTTCCAGCGCCTTGTTCGAGCGGGCGGTGATGTGGAAGGCAACGAGGTCGTGGCTGGTGTAGGCATTCAGGACGGCGCCGATCCGCTCGGCCGCCTCGTTGACATCTCTGTAGGTCGGGTACTTCTCACCGCCCTTGAACACCAAGTGCTCGAGGAAATGGGCCATCCCGTTCTCATCCTCGTGCTCGGTGCGGGCGCCCGCGTCGAAGGCAACCAGGATCGTGGTCGATCGGGCGCCGTCGACCGGGATTCGGTAAACCGCGAGGCGGTTGGAAAGCAACGTCTGCGTGATCGGCGCCATGGCCCTAAAGGTAGCGACAGCTGCAACTCTCATTGCAAGGGGAGGAGTCGCAACTCGTTCTGCGAGCCCGCTCTGTACGCTGCCTGAGCTTCATGGCAAGGACGGGACCCAAGACGCGAGCCGTGCGCCGGCGGGAGGGCGCTGCGGCGGGAGCGCCCGCCGAGCGTGAGATCCGGTCGTCCGCCGCCACGGCGGGAGCGGCCGCTGGGCGTGAGATCCGGTCGTCCGGCGCCGCGGCCCGGGGAGGCCCGGTACTCGAATTCCGGGACGTCTCCAAGCGCTATTCCGGTGGCGACGTCGGCCTCGACCACGCCACCTTCTCGATCGAGCGGGGCGATTTCGTCTTCCTCGTCGGCGCCACCGGCTCGGGCAAGTCGACCGTGATGCGCCTGCTGATCAAGGAACTAGAGCCGACCGCCGGGACGATCCGCGTCGCCGGCCACGACTTGAGCATGATCGCGCGCCGGCGGATCGCCTACTACCGCCGCAACATCGGCGTGGTCTTTCAGGACTTCAAGCTGCTTCCCAGCCGGACCGTGTACGACAACGTCGCCTACGCGCTCCAAGTCACGGGCGGAACCCGCCGAGAGATCCGCGACAAGGTGCCCGACATCCTGCGGCTGACCGGGCTCTCGACCAAGTTGCACAGCTACCCCGATCAGCTCTCGGGCGGCGAGCAGCAACGCGTCTCGATCGCCCGCGCGTTCGTCAACCACCCGCCGCTGCTGCTGGCTGACGAGCCGACCGGGAACCTCGATCCCGAGACGAGCGTGGACATCATGCGGCTGCTCTACCGGATCAACCGAACCGGCACCACCGTGCTGATCGCCTCGCACGATCAGACGATGGTCGACAAGATGCGCCGGCGCGTGCTCGAGCTGGCCGATGGGCGGATCGTGCGCGACGAGGCGACCGGCCTGTACGCCCGCGACGAGACCACGCGGGAATTCGCCCGTCGCCTGCGCGCGCCCTCCGTTCGCCCGCCGGGGGTTTCCTAGCGGGATGAAGGTCGGATTCTTCCTGCGCGAGGCGGTGCGCTCGATGCGCCGCAGCGCCGCGCCCAGCTTCGCTGCGCTCGCCACTGTGCTAGTGACCATGCTGGTGCTGGGCGTGTTCATCCCGATCGTCCAAGCTACCAACGGGGCGGCCAACAGCGTGCGCGGCCGAGTGATGGTCGACGTCTACTTGAAGAACAATGCCACTGCCGCCGACGATGCTCGGGTGCGGAGTGAGCTCCTCACGGTGTCTCACGTGAAGTCGGTCCAGTTCGTCTCCAAGGCCACCGCGTACGCGCAGCAGTCGGCTCAATATCCGCAGGCTTACGCCCTGCTCGGCTCCAATCCGCTACCCGACACCTTCCACGTGGTCCCGGACAGGCCGGGTAACGTCCTCGCCATCCACACCGCCCTGACGCCCGGCGGCGCGGTCATCGATCCGATGATCGCGAGCGTGTCGAACAAGCAGAACGACACCAAGAAGATCCTCGAGGTCACCAACCTGGTCACGATCACCGCGGCGGTGTTGACCGTGCTGCTTGTGCTCGCCTCGATCCTGCTGATCGCCAACACGATCCGCCTGTCGCTGTACGCGCGCCGGCGCGAGGTCGAGGTGATGAAGCTGGTTGGCGCCACCGACTGGTTCATCCGCTGGCCGTTCGTGATCGAGGGCATGATCGTCGGGTCGGCCGGCGCGCTCCTCGCGATCGCCCTCCTCGGCGCAACCAAGATCGCCCTGCTCGACCCGCTGGCCAGTCACTGGACACTGATCGCGGCGCCGCGGACGATCGCCTTCAGCGTGCTGGTCGCGGTGCTGCTCACCGCGGGCGCGCTTGTCTCGGCGATGGGGTCGGGCCTGTCGCTGCGGCGCTTCCTCAGGGTGTGATCAGCAGCCAGCCGTGGGGGTCGACGGGCGGGCAGCCGGTCGAGCTGTTCACGCTCTCGAGCGGTGCCGGCATGACGGTGGCGGTGGCCACGTACGGAGGCGCGGTGCAGTCCGTTCGGGTGCCCGATCGCGCGGGCCGGACGGTGAACGTCGTCCTCGGGTTCGACTGTCTTGACCGGTATCTCGACGCCCGTGCCGCCGACGCCTACTTCGGGGCGATCGTCGGACGCTACGCGAACCGGATCGCTGGACATTCCTTCGTTCTCGACGGGCGCCGCCACGAGCTGGCGCACGCTCCGGGGGACCGAGTGACTCTGCATGGCGGTCCCGGGGGCTACCACACCCGGCCGTGGAAGGCCGCGCCGGCCCGGATCGCTGGCGGCGCCGCGCTGCGGCTGTCCTACGTCGATCCAGACGGCCGAAACGGGTTTCCCGGCACGGTGCGAAACGAGATTGTCTACGCGGTGACGCCGGACAACGCGCTGCGGATCGAGTACCGGGCCAGCTGCGATGCCGCCACGGTGGTCAATCTGACCAATCACACGTACTTCAACCTGGCCGGCGAGAACGCCGGCGACGTCTATTCCCAGCTGCTCGCCGTGAACGCCGGTGTGTTCCAGCCGGTGGATGAGACGCAGATCCCGGTCGGCTTCGCCGGCGTGGCCGGGACGCCGTTCGAGTTCCGGGCGATGAAGCCCATCGGGCGCGACATTCGGGCCGTTGACGAACCGCTGGGCGAGCAGCTGGCGCTGGGTGGCGGCTATGACCACAACTGGGTGTTGGCCGGCGCGGGCTATCGCTCGGCCGCGGTGGCGTGGGACCCGGGGACCGGCATTGTCATGTGGACCTACACCGACCAGCCCGGCCTGCAGGTGTACGCCGCGAACCACCTGACCGGGGAGCTCGTTGGTACCGGCGGTCGGGCTTATGGCGAGGGGGGCGGATTCGCGCTCGAGACCCAGCGCTTCCCGGACGCGCCGCACCACATCGATGAGCCCGGGTGGCCGTCGGTCGTGCTGCGGCCGGGGGAGGTCCTGCGCACCCGGACCACGTACAAGTTCGGCCTGGCAGGGTCGGAACTGGCGGAGCGCGTGCGGTTCTAGCGACGCGGGGCGCGGGGGGCGGCCCGGGCGGGTAGAGCCGGAACTGGCGGAGCGCGTGCGGTTCTAGCGACGCGAGGGGCGGCGCGGGCGGGTAGAGCCGGAACTGGCGGAGCGCGTGCGGTTCTAGCGACGCGGGGCGCGGCGCAGCGGGTCGCCCGCCCCCGGGCGCGGCATCGGGCCACGCGGGATCAGCGCTGAGTGCTCGCGGTGGCGCCGGGCGGTCCGGGAGTGGCGGCGATGCACTGCGATGAGCTGCGGACTTCGCCTCGCGGGCGGCGCTCGATTGCCTACAGTCGCATTCGGCGGCACGCGCGCCCGCGAGTGCGGACTTTGACGCGGTGGCGGGGGCAAAGTCCGATCTCGCTCCCGGCCGGCAGTTCGAGTGCGGAGTTGTGGGCGATCGCGACCCCAAGCTCGTGGCCTTCCTGCCCCGCGTCACCGCTCCGGCCGGTGGTGAGGGCATCGCTCGACCCCACCGAATTGCAGCACCTTCTGCAGAGCCCCCTGTTTCGACACGCCGCGGTCCCGGGAGCCGGCGCCGACGTCGAAGCCCGCGCGCGTCGCGGCTCACCCGGACGTCGCGGCTCACCCCGACGTCGCGGCTCACCCCGACGTCGCGGCTCATCCCGCGCGCTGACGGCGCATGCCGCGCGTCGCGGCGCACCCCCGCGCGCTGCCGGCTCAACCCGCGCGCTGCCGGCTCAACCCGCGCGCTGCCGGCGCATACCAGGCTCGGGCCGCCGCAAACCCGCACCCGATCCTGTGTGAGCGTTCACATTCTCTGCTATAAGTAACGCGCTATCGCAACAGCTTGCGTACTCGCGGCCGGTGCAAGCGCACAACTCAAGGGAGGATCCATGCAGATCGGGTTCCGCAGCCCGCGGAGAGTACACAGTCTCCGCTGGGCGGGTGTCGTGATCGCTACCGTTGCGGCCCTGCTCGCCACGAGCAGCCTGGCGCTCGCGGCTAAGCACAAGCCCAAGCACCACAAGACGGCCCATGGCCGCCTGAGCATTTCGAGGCAGTCGTGGGGGACCGCCAACGGCAAGGCGGTCGACCTGTACACGCTGCGCAACGGCAACGGGATGATCGTCAAGATCACTAACTACGGCGGCGTCGTTCAGTCGATTTGGGTGCCTGACCGAACCGGCAGGCTCAAGAACGTTGCGCTCGGGTTCCCGAAGCTCAGCGACTACGTCAACGACTTCCAGAACCAACCGTGGCCAGCGGCGGGCGGTTCCGGCGATACGTACTTCGGCGCAATCATCGGGCGCTACGCGAACCGCATCGCGGGCGCGCAGTTCACGCTCAACGGAAAGAACTATCCGCTGGGATCAGGCCCGCCCTGCCCGGCGACCCCCACGCCGAACAACGGTCCGAATCTGCTCCACGGCGGGCCGAACTCGTACAACACGCAGGTGTGGAACGCGGCCACCTCGAGCACGTTTAACGGGGTGTCGCTGATCCTCACCTACACCGACCCGAACTGCAAGAACGGGTTCCCGGGGAATGTCCAGAACACGGTGACCTACACGCTCACGCGTAACAACGCCTTGCAGATTTCCTACAAGGCGACGACCGATGCGCCGACCGTCGTCAACTTCACCAACCACACCTACTTCAACCTGGCTGGAGAGGGGTCTGGAGACGTCTACGCCCAGAAGCTGGCCATCAACTCGGATACGTTCCAGCCCACTGACGCAGTCCTAATCCCGACGGGGTTCGCCTCGGTGGCCGGTACACCGTTCGACTTCCGGGGCATGAAGCCGATCGGCCGGGACATCCGCAACGCCTTTCTGCCTCAGGGCGACCAGCTCACGACGGCTCATGGTTACGACCACAACTGGGTGCTGAAGGGGTCCGGAAACCGCCTCGTCGCGGTTGCCCAGGATCCGTCGGACGGCGTCGTCCTCTGGACCTACACCACAGAGCCGGGCGTGCAGGTCTACACCGGGAATTTCCTGGTGGGCGATCTGGTCGGAACCAGCGGACGCACCTACCGCCAGAGCGATGCGTTCACCCTGGAGACCCAGCACTATCCGGACACGCCCCACCACATCGGCGACCCGCAGTGGCCATCGGTGGTGCTCAATCCGAGCCAGGTCTTCAACTCGACAACGACCTACAAGTTCACTACTGCCGGGCCGGGGTTCCGGCACAACTTCTGACAGACCCCTCCCGCAAGGCCGGGCCATGGCGGATGGCCCGGCCGCGCGGGAATTCGTGGGACCGGTGCAGGGCGCCGCTCGCGGCATCGCTCGTGCCGGCGCGGGCGGTTCGGCGTGAGGGGCGTTAGCGCCGCCCGGCTAACCTCCGGGCATGCCCTCACGCCGCTCCCGTCGTCCCAACGTCGCCCTCAGGGTCCTCACGGTCCTGATCGTGCTGCTGATCGGGATCTGGCTCGGCGGGCACCCGAGCTGGCTGCCCGCGCCGCTGCGCAATGCTTTCGTTGACAAGGGTGATAACCCGCTGGTCAACCAGGTCGTCGACCTGCTCCAGCGCGACTACTACCGCCCGATCAACGGAAACCAGCTCGTCAACAAGGGCCTTGCGGGGATGGTGGCCAGCCTCGACGACCCGTACTCCCACTACTACGATCCGTCGGCGTATCAGGGATTCCTCAACCAGTCCAACCCGCACCTGAGCGGGGTCGGGATCGACGTTATCGGCGAGCCGCGGGGCTTGCGCGTCGAGGATGTGTTTCCAGGGTCGCCTGCGGCGGCCGCGGGGCTCGCCAAGGGCGATGTGATCATCGCCGTCGGAGGAACCTCGCTGGCCAGCCGCCCCGCCACGTTCGGCTCACGGCTGATCAAGGGCAGGGCCGGCACGCACGTCACGCTGACCATCATGCGGGGGAGTCAGAAGCGCGTGGTCAAATTGGTGCGGGCGAACCTGGTCGTGCCCGAGGCGAACGGAACGATCGTGAACTATCACGGGATCAAGCTGGGCTCGCTCGCGCTCTACGGCTTCACCGACGGGTCGGGCGCCGAGCTGCGCGCGGAGGTCGAGAAGGTCCTCCACGCGGGGGCCCGCGGCCTGATCCTCGACCTGCGCGAGAACCCGGGCGGGCTGCTCAACGAAGCGGTCAACGTCGCAAGCATCTTCATCCCAGACGGGACGATTGTCTCGACGGATGGGCGCGCTCAGCCGCGCCAGGTGTACGTCGCCAAGGGCGGCGCGATCCCGACCAGCATCCCGATGGTGGTGCTAGTTGACCGCGGCACCGCCTCCGCGGCGGAGATCGTAACCGGCGCCCTGCAAGACCGGGGCCGTGCCAAGGTCATCGGCACGCGCACATACGGAAAGGGCGTCTTCCAGGAGATCGAGCCGCTGCCCAATGGCGGCGCGCTCGACTTCACGGTTGGGGAGTATTTCACGCCGAGTGGGCATAACCTCGGAGGCGGCGGCGTGCGCGAGGGCGCCGGGATCAGGCCGAACATCTACGCCGCCGCGACCCCCGGGGCAACGCATGACACTGCGCTCGCCGTGGCCGAGCGGACCGTGGCCGCCGAGGTGCGGTGAGCGCCGGCGGCTGCGGGTGAGTCCAGCCTCACGGGATGTGGTAGGGAAGCAGCGGGTCGCGGTCCTCGCGCGCCGCGGCAAGTTCTTCGTCGCCGAGCCGTTCTTCGGGCCAGGTCCGCGCCTCGTCGTGAGCCGTGACCGGCAGACCGCGGTCGGGGATCTAGTCGTCGTTCGTCCCGGTGCGGGTCGCAATGGCCGCCCGGGCGGGCGCGCGACGATTGCTCGTCGGCTGGGCCGCTCCGATGTCGCTCGCGACGTGATCGAAGGGCTGATGGTCGATCGGGGATTGCCGCGGCGGTTCGATCCCGCGGTGGAGCGCGAGGCGCGGGAGGCATCCGCCGGCCTCGCGAGGTCCGACGACAGCCTCCGGCTCGGTGCCGGTCGTCGTGATCTGCGCTCACTGCCAACGTTCACCGTAGACCCGGTCAGCGCGCGCGACTTCGACGACGCGATCTCCGCGTCCGACGAGGGCGACGGCGTACGCCGGGTCTGGGTGCACATTGCCGACGTGTCCGCCTACGTCCGCTTCGGGTCGCTGCTTGACCGGGAGGCTTACCGGCGCGCGACCAGCGTGTACGTGCCGGGCGCGGTCGAGCCGATGCTCCCGGGCGCGCTCTCGAACAACGCGTGCTCGCTGGTTCCAGGCCAGGATCGCCTGGCGGTGACGGTGGAAATGGTGATCGATGGCGAGCGGGTGCGACAGCCATCGTTCTATCGCTCGGTCATCCGATCCGACGAGCGGCTCGACTACGACCGTGTCAATCGCATCTTTGCCGGCCGGGGACGGGGCACCGGGGTCTGGGGGCCTGGGCTGGCGAGCGCCCGGGAGGCCGCAGCGGCGCTCGCGACGCGCCGAGGCGCGCAGGGAGCGCTCGAGATCGACTCCGCCGAGCCCGAGTTCGAGTTCGATGAACGGGGAGACGTGGTGGCCGTCGAGCCGGTCGAGCAGACCGAGTCGCACCGGATGATCGAGCACCTGATGATTGCTGCCAACGAGCAGGTCGCGCGGCTGCTGACCTCGCGGCGGGTGCCCACGCTCTACCGCGTGCACGAGCGGCCGGACGGGATCGCCGCCGAGCGGCTGATCGACCAGCTCGCGTCGCTGGGCGTGCCGACGCCGCCGGTCCCGAGGGGGCACATCACGCCGCAGCAGGCGGCGGACCTGATCGGGCAGGCTTCGCAAATGCTCGAGCGCTGGACGGCTGCTCACGGCGGGCGCGGCAGGCGTGCCCTGACGAGCCTCGTGCTCCGCTCTCTCAAGCAGGCCTACTACGACCAGCGCAACCGGGGACACGCCGGGCTCCAGCTGGCGAGCTACTGTCACTTCACCTCGCCGATCCGGCGCTACCCCGACCTGATCTGCCATCGGGCGCTGCTCGCGACGCTGGAGGGCGAGGAGCCCACGCCCGAGGCGTCATGGGTCGCGGCCGCTGGACCGTGGTGCTCGGGACGCGAGCGTGAGGCGATGTCGATGGAGCGGGATGCCGATGACATCGCGCGTTGCTTCCTGCTCGAGCGCCGGGTGTTCGCCGCCGGCGACCCTGACGAGGTGTTCGAGGGCGAGATCGTCGGGCTCGCCGGCGCCGGGGCGTTCGTGGCCTTTGGGCCCCGGGCCGAGTTCGAGGGCATGCTTCCCGTCCGCCGGCTGCGCGGGGATTGGTGGGAGCTGAACGAGGAGGGCACCATGCTGGTCGGCACGCGCAGAGGCGGCGCGATGCGGCTCGGAGACGCGGTTCAGGTGCGCATAGCCGCGATCGACGCACCACGGGGGAGGGTGGACCTCCTGCCCGGCGGGGAGGATTGAGGGGTCATGGCCAGATCCGGCAAGCGCAGGACCGCGTCGGGCGACGTCGCTACCAACCGCCAGGCCGCCTACCGGTTCAACCTGCTCGAGCGGTTCGAGTGCGGGATGGCGCTGACCGGCACCGAGGTCAAGTCCCTGCGCGAGGGCAACGCCCAGCTAAAGGACGCCTATGCCGTCGTCCGCGACGACGAGGTGTGGCTGCACGGGCTCTACATCGCGCCGTACGGCCCCGCGGCGCGCGAGAACCACGATCCCGAGCGAGCGCGTAAGCTGCTCCTGCACAGGTACGAGATCGAACGCCTGATCGGCCGTACCCGCGAGCGCGGCCTCACCCTGGTCCCGACGCGGATCTACTTCGCCGGCCCCCGTTCCCGGGCCAAGGTCGAACTCGCGCTGGCGCGCGGCAAGGATCTCTACGACAAGCGCGAAGCGATCCGCAAGCGGGAGATGGCGCGTGACGTGCAGCGGGAGTTGCGCGAGGCGCGGCGATAGGCTGTAACCTGAAACATTCGCCGATCCGGCGAGGTAGATAGGTATAGGCAGACTCTGGGTAGACCCACGGCATGACCATTGGCACGAGCATCGTGTTGATCGCCCTCGGCGCGATCCTGAAGTGGGCCGTAACGGCGAACGTGAAGGGATTCGACATCCAGACTGCCGGAACCGTTCTGTTCGTGGTCGGGCTGGTCGGCCTGGCGATCTCGCTGGCCTACACCTTCTGGTGGGCCCGGCGCGACAGGTACGAGGCGTACGACGACAGGCGCCCTGTGCGGCGGCCGCCGCCGACTTCTGACCGCTGGCAGTAGCCGCGGTCAGCTGATGGTGCGCGCCAGCAGAGTGGCGTGCATGCCGACAACCAGCAGCGCTATCAGGCTGAGGTAGACGCCCGCCACCAGGGCGCGATCAAGGGGCCTGACCCGGTAGTACGCCTCCTGCTCGGTGCTGGCCGACCGACGGAGCTTCCAGCGCTTGTAAGTCTCGATCCCGGCGAACACGAGGATCAGGAGGATGACCGGGTTCGGGAAGAGGATGGCCAGGGGAACCATGGCCAGAAGTCCGGCGAACCACATCCACGGTGCCATCGCCGCCATCGCCCGGCCTCCGTCGAGCGGCACGACCGGCAGCAGGTTGAACAGGTTCAGGAAAAAGCCGGTGAACGCGAGTGCGCGCCACAGGTCGTTGCCGGTCGCGTGCCAGACGAGGACGCAGGCGGCGGCGCCGATGCTCCCGAGGATGGGGCCAGCGAGTCCGACTCGCGCCTCGGCCAGCGCGTTACGGCCGAGGGAGCGCGCCGCGATCACCGCGCCCATGAACGGGATGAACATCGGCGCGCTGGCCTTCAGGCCCTCGCGCCGCAACGCGATCACGTGGCCCATCTCGTGCACGAACAGCAGGGCGATGAAGCCCGCCGCGAACGGCCAGCCCCATAGCAGCGCGTAGGCGGCGAGCGAGACGAGGATCGTCCCGGTCGAGGCGAACAGCTTGAGCTTCGGAAGGACCAGCAGGACCGCCTTGAACTTGGCGAGCACGGCGAGTATCGCCGCGCCGATCGCCGACAGCCGGCGTCTGATGCCCGCCTGTCCGCGGGGCTCGGCGGGGGGCTCAGGCTCCGGAGCCCGGCCCGATGGCGTCTCTAGCGGCGCCGCCAGCCACTGCGTATTCGTATCCACTGCTCCGGATTGTAGAAACCGCCAGGAGCTGTTCGCGCCCCTCTTCACGTCTTCTTCGGCTGGCAGGATCAACATGCCTCCGCAGCTATACTCGTAGGCACATCCCCGGGGACGACAGGCTTCGACGTGGTCGATTCGTGGGGGTGGTTGCGAGCCGAGGTCCGGGAGGCCTCGTAAAACACCCGGAAACAAATAAGTGCGAACACGCACGATTTCAATCTCCGCCCCGAGCTGCTTGCAGCTTAGTTAGGGCACTGAGGTTCCCGTCCTCCATTTGCCTGCGGCGGAGGGTCCGGGTCAACTAGCAGGCTCACCCGGTGAGGCCCGCTCCAGCCGCGCCGGGGACATCTTCGGAGCTGGCTCTCGACAACCCCGCCGGCAAGGCGAGTCGAGGGTGAGACCAGAGTGCCGGCTACGCTCGTAGACGCCACCTTTTACGCGGCTGCGGACGCGGGTTCAATTCCCGCCGTCTCCACCTCAACAGTTAGACGCTTCAGTTTCCAAATAGGAGGCTGGAGCGTCTTTCGGCGTTATGGACGGCTTCTCGGGACAGTTGGCGGCTCGCTCGAGCCCGAGTCAGACGTGCCCGGCGACGACCGCGCCGAAAGCGCCGAGCGCCGCCCAGGG
>JAFAZZ010000018.1 GCA_019239375.1 Solirubrobacterales bacterium
TGCGCTGCAACCGGCCTGGCTACCAAGCCAGCTTGACGGCCCCGAACTTCAGCGATACGACGACAACGACGGTAGATGTGCGGCCGTGGCTGGCCTGGTACACGGGCTCGACGGGATGGCGGTGGCTCGGAACCGCGGGCGTGAACGCGAGCCGCTGGTATCGCTGGAGCGCCACTCCGCACGGCGTGGCCGAATGGCAGGAGCCGGGCGGGACGTTGACTCCCTGGACGTGGTCGCCGATCGTGGTCGCTCCCGGTCGCGGAACGTACGTCGTGGCGGTATTCGAGGCGATCTACTGGTACAGCCGGCCCCTATACGTGTGGAGCTATGCAAACGCAGGCAACGACCCACACCTACCTACGACCTACTGTGCCTACCCCTAAGGGCACCCGGCTTCGCGGGCTGGTCAGGAGAAGCCGCGATCTGGCATTCCACGGCTTCGTCGTCGCCGTGGCCTGGCTTGCCTTCGGCCCGCTTAGCACGAGCACGGCGCGCACGCTGCGCCACGGCGCCGCAGAGATGTCCGGGGCCCCGCCCGGCCTGCCGGGTCCCCCTCCCGGAGCGGCCTCAGGACTTCCCACGTTGTCCGGGTCGGGCCCCCCCGCGATCGCTGGAGCGCTTCCCGGTCCGGCAACCATCCCGAGCCGCCTTCTCGGCCCGAGCCTCCTGAGCGGACTCGTACACCTCGATGGTCAGCAGCTAACCCTGGCGATCGCCTGCCGAGCCGGCGGCCGGGTCAGCCTGTATGTCGCGGCCCTGAGACCTGGGGCCCTCGCGCGTGGCACATATGCGTGTCGGCGCGAGCGCGGGTATGCGCGGTTGGGGCTGCGGCGAGCCGACGCGCGGCGCCTCGGCGGCCTGGGCCGCACCCTCGCGATCGCGACCGTGAGCGAAGCCGGACGCGCGGCGACGTTGTCGGTGTCTCTGCAGGCACGCGGTCCGGGACCCGGCGACTGGAGCGACGGCGGCCTCGTGTGTGACGTACTCGGCGAGTACGAGCCGTATCTCGTAGCCCCCGATTTCACCAGCACCCCGGCGACCGTCATCGCCGTTCGCCCGTGGATCGCCTGGTACAGCGCCAGCACTGGCTGGCGATGGCTCGGGACGATCGGCGCAGGCGCCAGCAGCTGGTATCGCTGGACTGCCACGCCGAGCGGCGTCAGCCAATGGCGCACACCCGCCGGGGCAACCAACCCGTGGACGTGGGCGCCGATCCATGTCCCTGCGGGCCGGCACATCTTCACGATTGCGGCCTTCGAAATCGTGTACGGGTATGCGCATCCGCAATACGACTGGAGATACGCGCTGTCGAGCTCCGCGACAGACGGGCTCGCCACCTACTGCACTTACCCGTAGCGTCGCTGGCGCTACACGGCAAACGTCGCTCCACGTCTCGGGCGGTAACGAGTCGCGACGCCGGCTCCTGTTTCGCAGACCCGCCAGGCGGACATCTGTCCAGGTATGCGGCCTGCCGTGCTGGCCGGGTTGGTACTCGCACTCGGATGCGCTGCCGGTGCGAGCCTCAGCGGGCTGTTGAAGCAGAAGGGCGCGGTCCAGGTCCGGGACGTCGACTTTCGCCAACCGCTTCAGAGCGCAGCCGCGCTGTTTCGCTCGAAGTGGTTCCTGGCTGGCTGGATCGCGGCCGTCGGTGCCTGGCTGTTGCATGTCGGAGCGTTGGCGTTGGCGCCGCTATCACTTGCTCAGGCGGTGATCTCCGGCGGCATCGTCCTCTTGGGGTTGTTTGCCGAGCGTTTCTTCGACTTACATGTCACCCGGCGTCAGTGGGCCGGATTGGCGCTGCTCGGAATTGGGATGATCGCGCTTGGCGTCACGGCCCACGGCGAGCGAAATCACTCGCGTTACGGAATGCTCGCGATCGGCGCGTTTGAAGTAGGTGCCGTCGTCCTTGGGTTGGTTTGCGTCATGGGCTGCCGGCGCGAGGGGCGGCGCGAGCAGACCGGTCTGCTGCTTGGTATCGCCGGCGGGATCTTCTTCGGCGTCTCAGACATCTCGATCAAGGCTGTGACAGCCGGCTCGCATGGAGTCCTCGGCCTGATCGGACCTTGGAGCGTGCTTGGCATCCTCACAGCGATCGCCGCTTTCTTCGCCACGGCGAGGAGTCTGCAAATCGGGAACGCCGTCGGAGTGATAGCGGCGACCAACTCGGCCGCCAACGTGCTCGGCATCGTCGGCGGGATCGTGGTGTTCGGCGATCCCCTCGGGCAGGATTCGGCGACCGTCGTCGGTCGGCTGCTCGCGTTCGTGTTGGTGGTCTCGGCGGTCGCACTCGTGCCGGCGCCGGTACGGGCGCACGACGCCGTTCGGCGCACCGCCGCCGCATCGGGAGCCTGATCCGGAGCGCCTGCTCAGGTCGGCCGCCCGGCCACCGCCAGTCCCTGAGCGACGTCGCGCCTGTGCGGCTCGTCCGTACTGCCGAGCGCCTCCCGCGGCGGTATGTCGCTCGAGCTGTTGGCAGGAGGCGCATCAGCGGATGGCGGAACGGGTGGCAGTGGAGGAGCGCCGGCGCCGCCTTGCGGCAGATCAGACCCGCCGCTGGTGGCCTGCGTGCCCGCGAGCTGCGGACCGGTGAGCTCCCGCGTCGGACTCGAAATGGACGATG
>JAFAZZ010000107.1 GCA_019239375.1 Solirubrobacterales bacterium
CGGCAGCATGATCGAACGCCAGCGCGTGGTGAGCTCGGGCTCGCGGGCGAGGACCGGCGCGACATTCATCGAGCGCCGGCGAAGGCGACGCCGCCGCAGCGCCAGTTGCGCGAGCAGCAGTTCGTCGAACGCGAGCCGGCGCCGGGAAAGCTCGGATACCGCGTCGGACTCGGCGAAATGAGCTGCGGTGAGGGCCGCCGGCCGGTCGGGAAGCCGCTCGTCGAAGCGAACGGCGGACGGCAGCGGCTCGATCACATCGGCCAGCGCCTCGCGGTGCTCGCGCACGAGGGCCAGGATCTGGGTCGAGGACAGCCCTTCGGTGGCCGGATAATGGGCCACCGCGCCGGGTCCGCCGGCCACCGCCTCGTTCGTGCGGGCGTGGGCCTGGACGCGGAACCGGCGGCGCCCCTCGAACTTTCCGTGCAAGGCCAGCCGCGTGCCCACCGGGTAGCGCTGCTCGAGCCACGGCTGGTTGAAGAAGGTGGCCTTCATCGCGCCGCTCTCGTCTGCCACCGTCGCCTCGACCAGCGGGCGCATCCCGCGGCGCCGCACCGCGCGCGAGGAGATGCTCGTGACCTGGACCACGACGGTGGCGCTGTCGCCTGGCATGAGCTCGGCCACAGCCCGTGCCTCGCGGCGATCGCGCGGCAGGTGCGCCAGCAGGTCCCCCACCGTGCCCAGCCCGAGCGTCTCGGCCGCCCGCTGCGCCTTGGGACCATCGAGCTTGAGCGGGGTCCGCAGCCTCGAGGGGCGCGGATAACGGATCGGCGCCTCGCGCAGCGCGGTCTCGTTGAGCGGGTCTGGACTGGCGAACGCGGTGGCGGCCATGAAGACATTCGTCGGGCGAACCGGCCGCATCATCAAACTCGGTGCGGACGAAACGCTGGCCATCCGGTTGCCGCTACTCCGCGGCCAGCAGCCACCAGTGTCCCAGTTGACCTCCGTCGGATAGTTCGAATTCGACCTCACCGTGAGCCAGCGCTTGGACCGTCCCGTCGTCCAGCGGCGCGCCGGCACCCCGGAGGCAGGTGATCAGCTCGGCATCGAGCGCCAGCTGCTCGAGCACCTCCCGCAAGGCTTCCCGTGGTTTGCCCCACGCGACGATCTCGTCCTCGACGAAGCCGACCGCGTCCCCGGCGCGGAAGCGTCCCTGAGCGTCATCGAGCAGCGCCGGGCCGACCGCGCCGGTGCGGACGTGCTCGAGCGCTCTGTTCATGGCCAGGGCGTTCTGGTGGGCGTCGAGCGTCGGATCCAGCGTCACCGCAGCGGCCAGTCCGGCCTGGGGCGAGAGGGACGGGACGACGCGCACGGTCTTGTCCGACAGCTCGGCTGCGGTGCGCGCGGCGGTCAGCGCGGCGGGGCTGTTTGGCAGGACGACCACCTGCTCGGCCCTGGTGGCGTGGATCGCGGCGAGCAGGTCGGGCGTGCTCGGGGCCAGCGCGGGCCCTCCGTCCAGCGGGCGCACCCCGAGGCTCTCGAACAGCGCGCGCATTCCGGCGCCACTGGCCACCGCGACGGCCTCCGATACCTGCGCCCGCGCGTCGCCGGCGAGGCGCTCGTCGCGCCGCTCGACCTGTGCGCGCATGTCGGCCACGTCCAGATGGGAGACCGTGCCCGCCGAGGCGAACAGCGCGGTGGCGGCGTCCGGATCGTCGGTGTGGACGTGGACCTTGAGGGTGCTGCGGTCGCCGACGATCAGCACGGAGTCGCCGAGCTGCTCGAGCGCCGGCACGTACTGCCGCTGCTCGAGGTCTGTCCCCGTCACGGCGAAGCTCGCGCAGTAGCGATAGGTGGTCGAGGAGTGCTGTGGCCGGGTGACACGGGCGCTCGCCTGGTGCTCGATCGGCGGCGTCGTGCCGCCTCGCAGCGCGCCGAGGATGCCGGCCAGGACCACTGTCAGGGCATAGCCACCGGCGTCGACTACGCCGGCCGCTCGGAGCGCGGGCAGGACGTCCGGGCCGCGCTGCACCGAGCTTTCGCCCGCGTGCACGGCACGCTCGACGACCGCGGCGATCACAGCGTTCTGCAGCTCGGGCGTGGCGTCCGAGGGCAGCCGGGCATCGCGCACCCGAGCAAGGTCGGAGGCCACCTGCACGCCCATCTCGCGCACCACGGTCAGGATCGTCCCCTCGACCGGCTCGCGGACGGACCCGTAGGCCTGATCGACCGCGCGAGCCAGTGCCGCGCTGATCAGGACCGGATCGACAAGCTCGCCCGGGCGGCTGGCCAACTCCTCGGCCGCCCCGCGGATCAGCTGCGAGAGGATCACGCCCGAGGTGCCCCGCGCGCCCAGCAGCGCGGCCCGGGCGACCGAGGCGACGATCTGGTCGCGGCCGACCGCGTCATCAGCCGTCGCCGCGGCCAGCCGGTCGAGTTCGTCCAGCACGGCCCGCAGCGTGAGCACCATGTTGTCGCCGGTGTCCCCGTCCGCCACCGGGAACACGTTGAGCTCGTTGACCTCCTCGCGCCGCGCCTCGAGCGCCACGAGCCCCGCGTCGAGCACGGTGCGAAACCGCAGCAGGCTGGCATCCGAGCCGGCCGCACCAGTGACTGGCGCGAGCGCGGCGGCCGGAGCCGGTTCCGTCACAACGCTTTGGCGACCTTGCCGGCCTTCAGGCACCGCGTGCACACGTACACCCGTCGCGGCGTCCCGTTGTCATCGATCCGCACCCGCTGCAGGTTCGGCTCGAAGCGCCGCCGCGTGGCGACCATCGAGTGACTGCGGCTGTTGCCGAATGCCGGACCCTTGCTGCACACGTGACAGACCTTGGCCATGGCCGGCGAGTATAGCCTTCGCGCCGTGCCGGACTTCCAGATGGTCCGCTTGCAGGGCTTTGAAGGGTCGGGCGCGGTTCGTATTCTTAGAGACGGGTAATGAGGCGTTTCGATGGGTGAACGTTCCGAGGTGGGCGCGGGCGTCCGGTCGCAGTTTGGGCTCCCCGACCGCTACGAGCCGCTCCGCCATATCGCGACCGGTGGGATGGCTGCGGTGTGGTGCGCTCGCGACCGCGCGCTCGGCCGCAGCGTGGCGATCAAGCTGCTCGCCGAGCGGTTCGCCGACGATCCCGGTGCCGCCGAGCGGTTCATGCGCGAGGCCCGCGCGGCGGCGCGGCTGTCGGGCCACCCGAATGTCGTGATGATCTACGACGTCGGCGAAACCTCGCCCGCCGCCGGCTTCCCGCGCCCGTTCATCGTCATGGAGTACCTGGCCGGCGGCACTGTCGCCGATGCCCTTCGGGTCGACTCGGTCCGCCGCGTCCACGCGGTCAAGTGGATCCACGAAGCCGCCTCGGCGCTGGACTATGGTCACAGCCGAGGAGTCCTGCACCGCGACATCAAGCCAGCCAATCTGCTGCTCGACGGCGAGCGGGTGCTGCACGTGGCGGACTTCGGCATCGCCCGGCTCGGGACCGAGGACACGATCACGACGAGCGGTCAGGTGCTGGGGACCGCGTCGTATCTCGCGCCCGAGCGCGCGCTCGGCCACCCGGCCACTGAGGCCAGCGACCGCTATTCCCTGGCCGTCGTCGCGTACGAGCTACTGGTCGGCGAACGGCCGTTCACCGCCTCGCATTTCGCAGCTCAGGCGCGCCAGCATGTGGAGGACGAGCCGCCGGCGGCGAGCGCCCGCAACCGGGCTCTGCCGGCCGCAGTGGACGCGGTGCTCGCCCGGGGCATCGCCAAACGCCCCGAGCAGCGCTGGCCGACTGCGCAGGCGTGCGCCCAGGCGCTGGAGACCGCGCTGACCGAGCCGGTGACGCGCTCTTATCGGCTCGCTGCCGCTCCGCCGCCGGCCGGGATGCATGCCGTGCGTTCTCTGGCGCCGCGAACGGGAACGCATCCGCCGCCGCGAACGGGAACGCATCCGCCGGTGAACGCTCGCCGGGCGCGCGTTCACCGTGGCGCGCGCCTTCCGGCGCTGGCCGCGCTCGCCGCAGGCGCCGCGGTGGCCGTCGCGGCGGCGGGCACGCTTGGCGGCGGCGGCTCCAGCGCGACGAAGGCCTCGACCGGGGCGCACCGAGCGATCTCCGTGGCCTCCGTCCACAAGCCCGGAGCGCCGCGGCCCAAGCCTGTCGCCGCGCCTCGTCCAGCGACCACGGTGACCGGCACGCCGGCCGCCGCTACCACGCCGGCGCCGGTGGCTGAGACGCTCGAGGCACGCGGACACCAGCTCATGCTGGACGGCAACTACGGCGCCGCCATCCCGGTCCTGCGCAAGGCCACGGCCGCCGCATCGCCCGGCAGCCTGACCTACGCCTACGCGCTGTACGACCTGGGGCGCTCGTTGCGGCTAGCCGGCGATCCGACGGCCGCGGCCAACGTCCTCTACCAGCGCCTGCAGATCCCCAACCAGACCAGCGTGGTCAGGCTCCAGCTCCAGCTGGCCTTGCAAGCGCTCGGCCAGAAGGTGCGCAGCGGCGGCGCCGGCACCGGAATCGGAACGGGTTCCGTAACGGGCACCGGACCGGGGACGGCCGCCGGACCGGGTGCCGCCGGACCGGGGACGGGCGCCGGACCGGGTGCCGGCGGACCGGGTGCCGGCGGACCTGGGACGGGCACCGGACTTGGACCGGGCGCCGGACCAGGAGCAGACCGCCGCGGGCGGCGCGCGCATCACGTCCGCACCGCGGGAGCTGACGGCGGATCGGGCCTGGCGCCGCCCGGCGCGACGCTGCCGGGGCTGCCGTCCGGGCCGGGCGCCTAGGCGTTACCGGCAACTCGCCCTCGCGACTGATCCGGCGCCATGTATAACGCGCCAAACCCCCCAGGGCGCGGAGTCGTTGGCGAAATAAGCATGCGGTGGATGCTTATGTCGCCAAGGTCGGCTCGGGAGCGGGGGCTTTGCGACGTTTTGCAGGTGCCGCGCCGGCCCGCGGCGCCGGCGAGCGCCCCAGCTCCGCACCGACCGACACACGACCGCCCGCGGCGCCGGCGAGCGGCCCCAGCTCCGCACCGACCGCCACACGACCGCCCGCGGCGCCGGCGAGCGCCCCGGCTCCACACCGACCGACACACGACCGCCCGCGGCGCCGGCGAGCGCCCCAGCTCCGCACCGACCGACACACGGCCGCCCGCGGCGCCGGCGAGCGCCCCCAGCCCCGCACCGACCGACACGCGACCGCCCGCGGCGCCGGCGAGCGCTCCAGCTCCGCGCCGACCGACGCGCGCCGGCCCGGCTAGGACACCGCGGAGCGATTGCGGGCCAGCGCGTGCTTGACGGCCAGGGAGGCCAGCGCCGCCTCCGCGGCGCTGCGCCCGCTGTCGCGCTTAGAGCCGCCGGCGACCCGGTCGAGCGCCTGGTCCAGCGTGTCGACGGTCAGCACGCCGAACCCGCACGGCACCCCGGTCTCCAGCTGCACCTGCTGAATCCCCCGAGCGGCCTCGGTGCACACGTAGTCGTAGTGGTCGGTCTCGCCGCGGATGACCGCCCCCAGGCACACGACCGCGTCATAGCGGCCCGACCGGGCGGCGTACGCGGCGGCCAGCGGCAGCTCGAAGGCGCCCGGCACCTCGAACCTGTCCAGCTCGGCGACACCGGCCTCCTCAAGCGCCGCTCGAGCACCGGCCTCGAGCTTGTCGGCAAGCTCGGCGTAGAACCGGGCCACGCACAGCGCGACGCGACCCGCGCGCCCAGCCGGCGCAAACCCGCTCATTACCGAGACTCGCGCCGCCGGCGATCGTGCTCGTACTCGTCGTGCAGCATCTCCTCGTCGAGCGCCAGCCCCTGGTGGTGCAGGGTGTGGCCGAGACGATCGCGCTTGGCCCGCAAGTAGGCCTCGTTATGGGGGTTGGGGATGTGCTGGATCGGGATCTGGTCGGTCACCGACAGCCCGTAGCCGGCCAGGCCGGAGATCTTCTTGGGGTTGTTGGTGAGGATCCGGATGCTGGTCAGGCCCAGGTCGACGAGGATCTGCGCGCCGATGCCGTAGTCCCTGAGATCGGCGGGCAACCCCAGTCGCAGGTTGGCGTCGACCGTGTCGAGCCCCTCCTCTTGGAGCTTGTACGCGCGCAGCTTGTTGAGCAGGCCGATCCCGCGCCCCTCCTGACTGAGGTAGAGCAGCACCCCGAGGCCCGCCCGCTCGATGATCGAGAGCGCCGACTCGAGCTGCTCGCCGCAGTCGCAGCGCAGCGAGTGGAACACGTCCCCGGTCAGGCACTCCGAATGCACTCGCACGAGCACGTCGCTGCGGCCCCGGACCTCGCCCTTGACCAGCGCCACGTGATGCTTGTTGTCGACCAGCGAGCGGTAGCCGACCGCGGTGAACTCGCCGAACCCGGTGGGTAGGCGGGTCGAGACCACCCGCTCGACCAGCTTCTCGTGCCGGCGCCGGTAGGCCACGAGGTCCGCCACCGTGACCATCTTCAACCCGTGCCTCTCGCAGTAAGGCGCGAGGTCGCGCACCCGGGCCATCGTCCCGTCGTCGTTCATGATCTCGCAGATCACGCCGGCCGGAATCAGCCCGGCCAGGCGCGCGAGGTCCACCGCCGCCTCGGTCTGGCCGACCCGCTCCAAAACCCCGCCCGGCTTCGCCTTCAGAGGAAAGACGTGCCCCGGTTGCACGAGCTCGCGCGGGCTCGTCTGCGGATCGATCGCCACCTGAATGGTGCGGGCTCGATCCGCGGCCGAGATGCCGGTGCTGACTCCCGAGCGCGCCTCGATCGAGATCGTGAACGCCGTCTCGAAGGCGGACTCGTTCTTCGCCGCCATCAGGTCCAGCCCCAGCTCATCACAGCGCTCGGGAGTGAGCGCTAGGCAGATCAGCCCCCGCCCCTCCTTGGCCATGAAGTTGATCGCCTCGGGGGTCACGAATTGGGCGGCCATGGTGAGATCGCCCTCGTTCTCGCGGTTCTCGTCGTCGACGACCACGACCATCTTCCCCTGCCGGATGTCCTCGATCGCCTCCTCGATGGTGGCGAACGGGGTCTGGACGGAGCTCACGATCGGGCCTCGATCAGCTTCTCTACGTACTTCGCCAGCACATCGACCTCCAGGTTCACTCTGTCGCCAGTGTCGGCACGCCCGAGATTCGTGCGTTGCAAGGTCTCCGGTATGAGAGAGACGGTAAACGATCGGCTGTCCACGTCCGTGACGGTTAGCGAAACACCGTCGAGTGCGATCGATCCCTTCTCGATCACATAGCGGAGCACCCCGGGTGGGGCCTCGATCCGGATCCTCCGCGCGAATCCGTCCGAAGCCACCTCGGCCACCGTCCCGACGCCGTCCACATGCCCCTGGACCACGTGCCCGCCCAGCCGATCGCCCGCGCGCAGGGGTAACTCGAGGTTGACCGACGCGCCGGGCGAAAGATCGCCCAGGGACGTGCGCGAGAGGGTCTCGTTCATGGCGTCGGCGGCAAATGAACCGTCTTCAAGGGCGGCCGCGCTCAGGCACACGCCGTTGACCGCCACCGAGTCGCCGGCGTGCAATTCGCTCACCAGCGGCGTCTCGACGACGATCCGCGCTCCGGCGTCGGACCGGTCGATCGCGGCTACCACTCCGACTCCCACGACCAGTCCGGTGAACACTCCGGCTACCAATCCCTCATCCGCGCCGAGACGAGCAGATCCTCGCCCACCCGTTCGCAATGCACGCTCAGCGCCCGTGCCGCGTCGGCGATCGCCTCGACCCCCTCGCCCTCGAGCGGGTCCCGCGCGGTTCTCCCTCCGAGCACCATCGGCGCCAGGAACAGCCGCATCTCGTCGACCTCGCCGGCATCGAGAAACGCGCCGGCCAGGTGGGGCCCGCCCTCGAGGAGGATCGAGGCGACCCCATCGGTGCCGAGCTGGTCGAGCGCCGAGCGTACGCGCGCGGTCTCATTCTCACCGGTGGCGACGAGCACGTCGGCGCCGTGGGTGGCCAGGGCGTCGGTGGCCGCCCGCGGAGCGGCACGCGAGACGATCACCGTCAACGGAACCTTGCGCGCGCCGCGCACCAACTGCGAGGTGCGCGGCAGCCGCGCCAGCGAGTCGAACACCACCCGGCGCGGCTGGCGGACCACGCCGTCGATGCGCGCGGTGAGCTGCGGGTCGTCGGCCAGCGCGGTTCCGATCCCGACCGCCACCGCGTCGGACTGGGCCCGCCATTCATGGGCCAGCCGGCGGCTCGCCTCGCCCGAGATCCATTTCGAGTCGCCGCCGCGCGTGGCGACCTTCCCGTCGAGCGTCATCGCCGACTTGAACAGCACCCACGGACGACCCGTGCGGGCGCGCTTGCGAAACGGCTGGTTGAGCAGACGGGCGCGCGCGGCGAGCTCGCGGTCGGCCACCACGACCTCGATCCCTTCGTCGCGCAGGATGCCCAGGCCGCGGCCCGACGCGTGTTCGCTCGGGTCGTCTGAGGCGACCACCACACGTGCGATGCCGGCGATCCTGATCGCGTCGGTGCACGGCGGGGTCCGGCCGTGATGGCAGCAGGGCTCGAGCGAGACGTACAGGGTGGCGCCGGACAGGTCGCGGTCGCCGGCGGCCGTGATCGCCTCGACCTCGGCGTGCGGTCCGCCGAGGGCCCGATGAAACCCTTCGCCCAGGACCTCGTCGTCGCGACCGATCACGGCGCCGACCATGGGGTTCGGGCTCACCCGGCCGCGCCCTCCCTCGGCCAGCTCGATCGCGCGAGCGAGATGGCGGCGATCGATGTCAGACGATGGGGACATGGTGTGGGAATCGCAGGATAGGCGGCCTGGTTAAACGTCCGCCCAGCGCGTGTCGCCGCCACATCTCCCGCTACCGTGTGTGAACCCCGCGCCGCGAAGCGCTCCGATCTGCCGGCTCGCTCGTTCAAACACCCACAGCCCGGCTCCAGGCCCATGAAGCTCATCATCCAGATTCCCTGCTTCAACGAGGAACAGCAGCTTGCCGCCACCCTCCGGTACCTGCCCCGCGAGGTGCCCGGGTTCGACGCCGTCCAGTGGCTGATCATCGATGACGGGTCCAGCGACCGCACGGTCGACGTCGCGCGTGAGCAGGGAGTCGACCACATCGTCCGCTTGACCAACCACAAAGGCCTGGCCGCCGCGTTTCAGGCGGGACTGGACGCGGGCTTGAAGCTAGGTGCCGACGTGATCGTCAACACGGACGCGGACAACCAGTACCAGGCGGCGGACATCCCCAAGCTGGTTGGGCCGATCCTGCGGGCCGAGGCCGACATGGTGGTGGGCGACCGGCAGGTCAGGACCAACGAGGAGTTCTCCGCAGGCAAGAAGCTGCTGCAGCGGCTCGGGTCGTGGGTCGTGCGCCACGCCTCGGCGACCGAGATCCCTGACACCACCTCGGGCTTTCGGGCCTATAACCGCGAGGCGGCGCTGCAGATGCAGGTCGTCTCGAAGTTCACCTACACCCTCGAGACGATCATCCAGGCCGGCAAGCTGCTCGTGGCCGTCGACCATGTGCCGATCCGCACCAATCCCAAGACGCGCGAGTCGCGGCTGTTCCCCTCGATTGGCGCCTACGTGCGCCGGAATGGGCTGACGATCTTCCGCGTATGGGCGCAGTACGAGCCGCTCAAACTGTTCTGGACCGGGGCGCTGATCCTCGGAATCCCCGCGCTGGCCTTGTTCATCCGCTTCCTTGTCCTGTTTATCGTCCACGGCGGCAAGGCCGGACACGTGCAGTCGCTGATCCTCGGCGCGGTGCTGTTCTTCGGGGCGATGCTCCTCCTCGCCCTCGGCGTGATCGGCGACCTGCTCGACGCGCAGCGCACGCTGTCCCAGCGCACATTCGAGCGAGTGCGCCGGATCGAGCTACAGCTGGGGGTCGAGCCGTCGCACTATGAGC
>JAFAZZ010000153.1 GCA_019239375.1 Solirubrobacterales bacterium
CTAGCCGACGGAAGCGTCGTCCAGTGCGACGAGGATCATGACCCGGATCTCTTCTGGGCGCTCCGCGGCGCCGCCGGCGGCAACTTTGGCGTCGTCAGCTCCCTCGTCTTTGAGACGGTGACCGCTCCTGAGACAACTGCCTTCTACCTCCGCTGGTCAATCGACCAGGCCGTTGCGCTGATCGAGTCCTGGCAGGCGTGGGCGCCGAACGCGCCGGAAGAGGTTGACGCGACACTCCGTCTGGCGAGCGGCCTGGGCCCCGGGTCACCCCGGGTCGAGCTCTTCGGCGCCGTGCTCGCCAGCGAAGCCGGGGCCCGCAAGCGCCTCGGCAGCTTCATCTCGGGTGCGGAGCAGAAGCCTGTCTCGACGAGCTTCCGCGAGCTGCCCTACCCCGAGGCGAAGAAGTACCTGAACGAGCTCGATCAGCACCACGACGAGCCTTCCGGCGGCGACGATCTAGCGTCGCGCGGCCACCTCTTCGCCAAATCGGAGTTCTTCCGCCGGCGATTGGGTCGCGCGACGGTCGAAGCACTTGTACGAAACCTCCCGTTCGAGACTGGCAGCGTCCGCTCCCGCGAGATCGCCTTCATGCCCTGGGGCGGCGCCTACAACCGCGTCGCGCCCGATGCGACCGCGTTTCCCCATCGCGAGGAGCTCTTCCTGGTCCAGCACCTGCTCGAGCTGGAGCCCGAGGCCAGCGGCGCGGATCGCGATAGCGCCCATTCCTGGCTAACCCGCTCCTGGGAGCTCCTACACCCATCGGGGTCGGGCGGGGTCTACCCCGACTTCCCCGATCCACAGCTCGCGAACCCGGGGCGTGCCTACTACGGCGAGAACTACGCGCGTCTCATGCGCGTCAAGGCAGCTTACGACCCGGACAACACCTTTCGCTTTCACCAATCGCTTTCTTGAATCCCGCGAGCCAGGTCCGGGTGATCGCCGGGTCGCCGATCGCGCCTGTTGTCGCTCGCGCAGCCAAGCAGTCGCCACGACCTGCCTTCAACGATGAGCGGGCGTCCAGCCGCCAAAGGCGGTGGTCAGGACTCGAGGCGGGGCTGGCGAGAGAACACCCCGTGCTCGTGGAGGCGCTGCGCCGCCTCTCGCCCGTTCTGTTACGAGCACGAGAGCCCAGATGAACGGTGGATGTGGTCAGGTTCGGTGCGGCGCCCATTGAAATCGGCGAAGCGCGATCGCGGCGCCCACCGCACCCCAGAGTACGACGATCAGCAGGTCGTGGCCGGACCAGGCTGAGCTCCCGGGATGGTTGAAGGTCTTGAACACGGCGGTGATGAAGTGGCGGATCGGGAAGAAGGTGGAGATCTTGGCCAGCGTCGAGCCGGATTTGAGCGGGAACCACAGGCCTGACAGGAACAGCAGGACGAAGAACACGGTGCTGGTCACGGGACCGGCGGCCTGCTGGTTGGGGATGAAGGTGCTCATGGCGATCCCGAGCGCGGCGAAGCTAAGCCCACCGAGGACGAGCACGACGATCAGGGCACCGATCGCCGACGCGTCCGATGGCAGGTGAACCCCCAACGCCCAGCGTCCGACCGCGAGCATCAGCACGACCTGGGAGAACGCGATCAACAGCGTGCTGAGCAGGATCGAGATCAAAAGCGTCCAGGTAGGCAGCGGACTCAGCCGCAGACGTTTGAGCAGCCCAGTCTCGCGGCGGATGACCAGGCTGATCGCCAGGCTGTTGAACGACGCGGACATCACCCCGTAGGCGATGAAGCCCGGAACGTAGTACTGCACCAGCTTGATGTTGTGCAGGTAGCTGACGCGCGAGGACCCGGCACTTGCGCCCAGCAGCAGCAGGAACAGGAGCGAGAACCCAACTGTGAAGATCGCTCCGACGGGGTTCAGCCAGAAGGACAGCTGCTCATAGCCGACCTGCCTGATCACGAGCCGCAGCTCGGCCAACGCCGTGCGCGGTGGGAGGATCGATTCGCTCCGCGCGCTCAACCTCGAACTGGCGCTCCGGCCGCCGAGTCGGTCTGGAATCGGTCAGGGTCGGCTCCGGTCAGCTGCAGGTATACGTCCTCGAGCGTGTGACGACTGACGGTCAAGCCGGTCAGCCGGACCTCATGCTCAAGCGCCCATCGAGTCAGCTCGTAAAGTGCCTCGAGCTCACGGTCCGTCCGCAACTCCACGGACGGCCCATCGCCGACGATCGCCACGGGCAGATCGGCTGGCGTGACGCCGGCGGGTAGCTGGAAGCGGATCGTGGCCGCACCCTGGTCTCGGCCGCCAAGGGACGCCGGCGGGCCTTGGGCCACGATCTTGCCCGACGCGATGATCGCCACCTGGTCGGCCAGTGTCTCGGCCTCTTCCATGTAGTGCGTGGTGAGGATCACCGTCGTGCCCTCGCCGGCGAGCCTGCGCACCAGCTCCCACGAGGTTCGCCGTCCCGCCGGATCAAGCCCGGTGGTCGGCTCGTCCAGGAACAAGAGCGCCGGACTGCCCACAATCCCCAGGCCAACATCCAGTCGTCGTTGCTGGCCCCCCGACAGCGTCTTGACCTTCGCATCGGCCTTCTCCGCCAGACCAATCAGCTCGATCACCTCACCCACCGGGCGCGGCGCCGGGTAATAGCCAGCATTGCGCTCGAGCACCTGACGCACCGACAGAAACGGCTCCACCGCAAGCTCCTGCAAGACCACCCCCAGTTGACTGCGCAGCCGCCGACCGGACCGGCGATCACCCGGGTCGATTCCCAGCACCCGCACCTCCCCTGCGTCGCGCTCGCGGAATCCCTCCAGGATCTCGATCGTCGAAGTCTTGCCCGCCCCGTTGGGACCCAGTAGCGCGAACACTTCACCCGCCTCGACCTCGAAGCTCAACCCATCGACGGCGCGGACCGACCCATACGACCTAACCAATCCATGAACGCTCACCGCCGGCACGCTTCACCTCCCCGCACAAGACTCAGTCTAAAAGCGGGCTGGATAAGTGACGCCAGCGGCATCCCACCATACCGAGAGGCCGAACCACGGCCGAGCCCCCGCCGAAGCACCACCATCAAGTTGACCAACAGCACCCCGGGACCCGGCGCCGTCGTGCTTCTGACGAGGACCAGGCCCGCTAAGCGGATCCCGAACCTGCTGGGCGCGGCTGCGAGGGCGCGGTGACCGCTTGGCCTCGCCGGGCGGCGGCCGGCACGGCGGCCGACCTGGCTCCTCAGATGAACGACGACGGACAGCGACAAACCGGATACGGTAGGCGCCCGCCGCTTCCGGTTCGAGCCGGCGGATCACAAGCCGACCTTCGGCCTGAGACTTGATCGCAGAGGTCCCCGGACGTCGTGATTCCGGCTTCGTAGTCTAATCAGGACGGTCAGGCGATCGTGATCGTCGCGCGGCGGGATATCCATCGGCGATTGAGCCGGCGGCGCACCGTCAACGTGTAGCGCCCCGGCCCGAGTGCCCGCCGC
>JAFAZZ010000185.1 GCA_019239375.1 Solirubrobacterales bacterium
CCGCTCTCGGAACAGCTCGACCTGCTCATCCAGCGCCCGGCAGATGGCCGAGACGCGGTCCTTGCTCATCCCCTCGATCCCCAGCTGTTCCACCAGACGGTCGACCTTTCGAGTCGAGACTCCGTTCACGTAGGCCTCGAGCACCACGGCCACGATCGCCTGCTCGGACCGGCGCCTGGGCTCCAGAAACGACGGGAAATAGCTGCCCTCACGCTTTCTCGGGATCAACAACTCGATCTCCCCAACCCGCGTCTCCCACGGCCGCGGGCGATAACCGTTGCGATGCGCAACCCGAGCCTCCGGCGCGATCTCGCCGAGATCAGCCCCGAGCTCGGCCGAGATCTCGGCCTCCATCAACTCCCTCGCGACCAGCACGACCGCCTCCCTGACGAAATCCTCAAGCCGGCCATCGCGAACCTGCGCGACGACATCAGCAGCCGTCATCCTCTGACCTTCGGCCATCGTGGTGCCTCCTTCTCGACGACTTGTGGTGAAGCCGACGAGTCTGAGCGCCACGGTGGTCGGAACCACCTAGGCGCTCGTTACACCACTTCTACCGCTACGACCAGGCGGCCGCGGGCCCAGATAAGCAAGGGCGTCCACGGAGCCAACACCCGACCCTCATCCTGCCAGCTACCGCCGGTCATCCATGACCAGCGGGCGACCCCTCACCCAGACACCCCCCGCTACCACAAGCACGCAACCTCAGGAGGCCTTGACACCCGAACGCTGCACAGATACGCGGCCGCGGGCCCAGATAAGCAAGGGCGTCCACGGAGCCAACACCCGACCCTCATCCTGCCAGCTACCGCCGGTCATCCATGACCAGCGGGCGACCCCTCACCCAGACACCCCCCGCCACCACAAGCACGCAACCTCAGGAGGCCTTGACACCCCAACGCTGCACAGATAAGCGGCTGCCGATTCCGACCAGGAACAACACGGCAGCATGGATCACGGTAAGGCGCACGTATTTGTCGGCCGTCCCGGACGCCGACTCTCCTTTGGTGAACTCGGCGTTTGCATGTGCGTTGGCGACGGGGGCCGCTCTCTGCTGCGGCCTGTCTGGCCAAGAAGTCGAGATAGGTTTGCTCGGGATCGTGAATATTCGGGCCAGGCTCGCGGGGGCTGCCGCCCGGCACCCAGAGCGCGTCGCACGACTTCGCGGGAACGAGGGCGTTCGTCACCTGGAAGAAGAAGCCGTTGTTGAACGGGACGAGCCCCGGCGTCTCTGCCACCAGATCGACGTCGAGCCCGAGCGCCCGTCGCGCATGTCGTAGGGACCACAGACGTCGAGTATCTCGACGTGCTCGTAGACGGGCATGATGATTCTTATCGCAGGCTCCCTCAACTCAGGTCGACCAGAGATGTAATCGCGGCGCCAGGACGACCGATGCAGAGGATCTTGCCAAGCTGGCCATCGGCGGCGCCAGCGAGAGCGACCAGAACACCTCCCTATGCCAAGTCCGACGCGACCTCTCAGCAGCTGGCATGGTTGCTACCGGTGGAGTTGGACCTTGAAGGGGGTGTTCGCGCCGAGGACGTGCGGGGCGGTCGGGATCGACACGCCGCCCTGCAGCCCTCCGCGGGTGTGAACCGACGCGGTGATCGTCGTCTCGTCTCGCGGCCCCGCTTGTGCGAGTGTCTCGTGCAGATGCTCGGGGACGGGGAAGGCGGCCTGCGACTCGAGGTGCAGCTGGCAGTTGGCGCAGCCCGCCACGTGCCAGCGACTGAGCACCGCCTCGAATCCGATCAGCTGCGTCTTGCCGTCGATCTCGGCGTGAGCGGCGATCACGAACGAGCCGGCGATCGCGCCCCGGTTGATGCCGCTCACCTGGACGACCGAGCCTGTCGGGAACGGCGGGATCGGGGTGTTCGGGTTGGCGTACTCGTCGAGCGATCCGGGCCCGAACTGGTAGCCCAGGTTGCCGATGTCGACGACGTCGCGCGAGGTGATCGCGCGCGCGGCTGGCCCCACCCCGGTCCGGAACGGGTTCAGCGGCGAGTCCATGCTCAGCTGCTCGTTCTGGCTCCGGCCGGCCGGCGCCTGGGCGTTTGGCGGCGTGGCGATCGCGCCCTGGTCGGCTGGGTCGATGTCGAACCACTGCGTGCCGCCATTGCGGCGCTGCCAGGTCCAGAACACGTAGTCGATGAAGCAATGGTGGAAGTAGAAGATCGGGTCCAAGGCGGCGGTGTCGTTCTCGCCCATGTCGCCGTTGGCGCCCGGAAGGAGCGAGCGGGAGTAGCCCGGGATGTCGATCCCCCCGATCGCCACATGCATGTTGTTGTGCGGGTTCTCGAGCGCGAAGTACACCGGCCCGTTCGGGTGGGTTGCGTTCCACGCGTTCTGGGACGTCGTGTTCGAGAACAGCGTGTACGTTGGGGCCTGCAGCGTCTGGAGGAACTTGTAGTAGTCGTAACCCTGCGTGCTCGGCGGGGAGCTGGAGCCGGCCTGGTACGGCACCGCCGTGAGCCATTTGACGACCATTTCGTTGAGGTCCTTGGTGTTCTGGGTGTCGTCGGGGTAGAGGGCGTTGTGCGCCTGCGTGGCGGCCAGGTCGGTCGCGTTCCCAACGAGTCCGGAGAGCGGGTAGCGGACCGTCGAGTAGTCTTTGGGTTTGCTGTACTCGGAGCACTTGCCTGGGACCTCGTTGGTGACCAGGTCCTCGATCGCGACGGGCAGCGTGTACGACTTGAGCGGGTTCGGAATCGTCCTATCGTCAGCGAACCTGTACGTCGGGTCGGTGAACACGCTCGGCAGGCCGCCCTGGCGCGCCCGCGGATCGCACTCGTCCCAGAAGGGCTGCATCACGCTCTCGCAGCCCGGGATGGTCTGCAGCGCCGTCTCCAGTCTGTGGAGGTAGGCGCGGTGCCAGGTGGGGAAGAGCACGGTGCCGTGCTCGCAGTAGCCGCCCCACCAGGTCTGCCCGTCGGTCGTGCCCGCGCCCCGAAAGGGCTCGCCGTGGTAGCCGCCGATCACGAAGAACGAGTTCGGGTCGTTCGAGTCGAGCTCCTGAATTCCCTGCCATGCCGTGATCAGGGCGTCGAGCGCTTCGGGCTTACCGTTCTCGCGGTCGTCGATCAGGTCGTAGATGGACCGGCGGGTCCCAGATATATCTGGCTGGCTCACGGTCAGCGCCTCTCGCTTCCGTTTTCGTCATCGCGCTGCAGGTCGGTCAGTGACCGGCGCACTCTGAGGTCATCGGTGGAGCTCACGGAACTGAACCTCCTATCGAGGTTGGAGATTTCGGGAGGTGGACGGGGGTTGGGGATCGGCCTGGACGGCGCCCCTTTAGGGCCAGAGAGCAAAGGCGTGGCGCCGCGGCGAGATGGCGAAGCGCAGGCACGGCGAGCGCCGGCAGGCCAGCACACCACATGATCGTGGCCGCGAGGTGCTGATCATCCAAGGCTGAGCGCCCGAGGGATCCGACGTAGTGCGCGTAGACGGCATCCGGTGCGGTCTGCAGCCAGATGGCGATTAGGGCCATCGGGATCATGCAAACCACCATGCCGGCGGCTCGACCAACGGGGCCCGCACGCGCCGGAAGCGGGTCGGAGCCCAACATGGGCGCCCACATGATCACCGAAGCAAGGAGGAACAGACCGTGCTCGGCCTCGTGCACGGAGTCATTGGTGAGGGCCAGACCATAAACCGCCGGAATGTGACATACGAGCATGACTGTCGAGAACAGCGCCACCGATCCGATCGGCGCAGTGATGGCGCCGACGAGCCGGGAATGCAACGCGCGCGCCAATCGGCGACGACCTTCGCGAGGCAGGGCGAAGAACGCCAACCGCACTGGAGCGGCGGCGAGGAGCAGCGGCGCGACGACGACCCAGAGAACCATGTGCTCGACCATGTGAACCGCCAGCCGTGTGTCAGCCAGAGTGCCAATTCCGGAGTAAAGATCGGCGACGAGAGCCGCCAATCCCGCCAGAAAACAGGCCGTCCGCCGCCGTGGCCAGCGACGTCCGCGGCGGTCGCGCGCGGTGCCATACCGGGCCGCGACAATGTAGACGCAGCCAACGTAGACCACCAGAACGAGAAACACCGCTCCCACCGGCCCGTCCACGCTCCAGTCCCCGATCAAAGCATGCGAACTCATCGCTCGAGGTCCCCGCTACACCGCCCATGCGGGTCCAGCAGTCGCTCGAATGCACACTGAGCGCCGAAACCAAACGCCGGCGCGGTGCCGGCGCAGACATCGACATGTGTCCTCGCACAAACGTTACCGCGCGTCACATGACCTCCCTACTCGGGTGAGTGAAGCGCCAGTCACCGAGAAGACCCCGCCAAGATCCTATGACCGACAGCGGGTACGCCCTGACGACGATCCTATGCAGAAAGCAACTCCGCCGTCAAGTGGTCTGAAAAGGTCGACGCCGGCGCCGCGAGATTAGGCCGACCGGCGGACCGGACCCACGTCCGGATGGTTACAACATCACAGCATGAGAGTGCAAAATAGCGAGCTCTAATCCGGTTCTGGTAGCTTGCACCCCCGCGGAGTGGGGAGAGCGGGACCAGAGCGCCCTGCGGTCGTGACCGTGCTCGCCGCCACAGCGTACAACCTGAGTACCAAGCCGCGCACCTGCACGGTCACGGACAGAGTGCCGGCGCGGGAGTTGTCACGAGCGGCCCGGCTCCCAGATTCCGAGCCCAAATGTCGCTTCGGCCGCAAGTCGAGCGGCGAGCCTTCGACGTGAAGACCCAAGCCGGGCAAGAGTTGGGCTCGGCCGAAGGTTATGTTCGCGGGAAGCTCGGGCGGCGCGCTCGGCTACCTATTGAGCGATAGGAGCATGGAGTACGTTTTACGGGGCCCTCAGCGCGGTGGCGTGAGCGGCACGGGAGCGCTGTTGACGCGCAGTGGACACGACGTGACCCACGCGCGCCAGCGGCTCACTGGGGTGGCGCGCTCGTGCCTTTTGATGCATTTGGGATGCATTTGTGAGATATGGCGCGACGGCAGAGTTTTGACATCGACCACGACTCGGATGACCTCGGCCTGGAGGCGCACGCGCGGGCGAACGCCCCAACTTCGCAGTCCGAGAGCGCCCTGTGGCTGCAACTGCGCCTAATTGCGCCGCGCGTCGACGCGACTCTGCTCGTTGCCGGAGAGGAACGCGTCTGTCACGCGTCCAGCATGCCCGTAAAAATTCTCCCGGCGACCGGCAGCGTCCATATGCTGGTGGGCGGTGGGCCATGACATGGGCAAAGGAGGAGGGCGAAGTGTCTGGCAGAACCGCGGAAAGAGTGACGTTGATCCGGCGCGCGCTGCGCAACACCCGCGGGCTGTTGCTCGTAGCGCCGGCGCTTGCCGTATGCGCTGGCATGTGGTTCGCGGCCCCCACCGCTGGGTTCGGCGGATTGCCCCGGCTAGCGGCGAGCGACCCGCCGGTGGCGGCGTGGACGGAGCTCGGACCCGATGGAGCGCAGAGCGTCCGCGCGGTCATCGCCTCCGGCGGTTGTCCGGAGATGCAATGGGTGGCCGTCGGCCGCCTGCATCAAAAGTCCATGACCGTCCGCGCGCTGCCGACCGTCAACGGGGCGTTCACCGACACCGTGTGCCAATTCACGCTTCCCGACGGCGCGACGCGAGCCGACGTGGCAGGCGTCGTCGTCCCAGTCAATCGAGCGACGCTCGAGCGGGCGGCCGTCCTCGGAGACACCGGCTGCAAGATCACCAAGACTAAGCAGCAGGCGTGCGACGACCCGAACGCATGGCCGTTTGCCACGATCGCCACAAAAATCGCGGCCGAGCATCCCGACCTCATCCTCCACGTCGGAGACCTCCTGTACCGCAAGACCAAGTGCGTCACGACCAGATGCGACACCAGCCCCTTCGGCCTCACCAGCGCATCTGGTGCGAGCTCGGGGGCTCTGTTCGCGCTCGACGCATGCTCTGGGGCGCAGGGGGACTGCTCGCGGCGCTCACGATCGCGGGTTTCGTGTGGAGCCGCACCGTCGGGTTCCGGCAGATGGCCGATCACATCGGCGTGCGGGGGTACGCTCGGGATTACCTCGCTGATCTTCGAGGGAGTTGTGGTCCTGATCAGCGGACGGATGCTGAGCGCGCTCGCGGCGCACCGGTCGCCCGGTCGCCACGGCCGCTCTCCCCTGTCCACGTAGCGGGGGCGACGGCTCGGCGCCCAGACGGCGGTCGCGACGCGCGCTCTACGGCCTGCGTGTGTGCAGCGTAGGGCGATCCACGGTCCAGGTCGCGGACCGGGGAGGTGCTCCTCGCGGCGCCGCCATGCTGACCGGCGCCGAGGAGAGCCGCCTCGCGTGCGCGTGCACGCGCCCGCCGCCGCGAGTACCTCACGTAGCCGCAGAGCAGACGCCCGAGGCTTCGGGTGCCTGCCGTCAACGCCGATGCCCTATGTGCGGCAGCCGTGTAAGCCGCGGCAGGGAGTGGTGCTCGCTCCGGAAGTGCTGGCCGAGGAGGTGGCGGACGAGCGGCTCCTCGCCGCCACCGTGCGCGTCTTGCACGCGTGCGAAGAGCACCTCGTCGCTCTGCGTCCTGCGTTCGAGCTGGCGCACGTGCTCGGCCCAGGACGCGACGAGGAACGACTCGACTTGGCGCAGCGGCTCCTCGACGTCTTGGCAAAGCGTCCACTGCATGGCGCCGTTGCGGCGCCGCACCCGTCGCAGCTCGCGCATCGCGGACACGAACTCGGGGATCTGTTCGGGTTCGACCTCGTACTCGACGGTGATGACGACGGGTCCGTCGTCGGGATCGAGTGCGATGTCACCGACGTGCGGCTCGGTGCGGTGGGCGGGCGTGACGTCAATGCCCTCGGTGGCGCTGAGCGGAAACAGCGCCGCCAGCGCGATGACGATCAGGAGCGCGCCGCCCGCCAGCGTGAGCGCCGTCTCCGTGCCGGACCTTGTGGCGAGCTCGCCCCACGCCGCTGCGCCGATCGCCATGCACATGGCGAAGACGAGCTGGTAGACGGCCAAGCCGCGCCCGCGCACCCAGTTGGGCAGTACCGTCTGGGCGGCGATGTTCAGCGACGAGATGACGGTCATGTTCGCCAAACCGATGACCACCATCAACGGCAGTGCGGCCGCGAGGTCGCCCAGCGCGCCCAGTGCAGCGATTGCGCCGCCGCACACGAGCGTCGCCGGCACCACGAGGCGATCGGGCGAGACGCGCCGGCGCAGACGGGGGAGGAGCAGCGTGCCGACGACGCCACCGACGCCGAGTGCGCCGATCAGGATGCCGTAGCCCGACGCGCTCGCGTCAAGCTGCTTGCGTGCCACGACCGCGAGCAGCGCCGGGAGCGCGCTGAAGCACGCGATGTGAGCGCCCGCGCGGATGAGGACGGTGTAGAGCGCGGGGGCATGGGTGACATAGCGGGCCCCGGCGCGCATGGCGCCGAGCACGTGCTCGGCCGGCAGCGTCGCCACCGGCGGCTCGCGCCGCCAGCGCTTCGCGACCAGGACCACCGCACCGAAACCGACGGCATTGAGCAGGAACACGGCCCCCGAGCCCGCGGTGGCGACCACGAAGCCGCCAATCGCGGGCCCGATGGCCTGGGCCAGCGTGGACCCCGTCGCTTCAACGGCCACCGCCCGTGGCAGCTGCTCGCGGTTCACGAGCTCGGGCACGATCGACCCCATGACCGGCAGGCCGAGCGTTGCGCCGGTCGCGAGCGCGAAGGTGGCGATCAGCAGGCCAGCCGGAGTCGTGACGTCGGCGATCGTCAGGATGCCCAGCGTCGCGGCGGTCAGTACCTGCCAGAAGTGTGTGACGATCACGAGCCGCCGGCGGTCGACGACGTCGGCGAGCGCCCCGGCGGGCAGCGAGAGCAGGAACGCCGGTACGGACGTCGCGGTCTGCAGCAGCGCGACGAAGGCGGCCGACGCGGTGAGCGAGGTCATCAGCCACGCACTACCGACCAGCTGCATCCACGCGCCGAGGTTCGACGCTAACCCAGCCACCCAGAACGCCCAGAAGATCCTCGACAATCGCAACCCTTTGACCGCCCTATCGCGTCTGGTTATCCGGCACGAGATGGTACTCCGCCACTAAGTGACCCGCTAAGCTCGAGCGGCTTCGGCAGTGGGGGCGCGCAGGCTCTCGGCGCCCGTTGGGACGGCGATACGGGTCGCGGGCATTGACCACCGCCACGACGCCGGGACGGGCGGCGGCTTTGGAGCAATAACGCGCATCGGACCTGGTGTTGAACGTCGCGCGAAGTGCCGGCTGCTGATCGGGGGTGACATTGGCATCTGCGCGGTTGCCGGTAGACGTTGAAGCTGTCGAGCGCGTGCTCGTGCGAGTACTGGCCGGCGCCGCATGTCCCGCCGCGGCGCCGGGCGACGACCGTGGCGTTCTTGAGCGGCCCTTGCGCTGGTGGAGACGGCCAGGTAGGCTGCAGTCCCGTCCACTTGGAGAGGAGGCGCAATGGTGAGGCCTCGGCCAGCTCGGTCGAGTCAGGCGCTGGCGGTGCCAGTGATCGCCTTGATCATCGCGCTCGGCGGGACGGGATACGCGATCAGACTGCCGGCGAACTCGGTGGCGAACAAGCAGCTCAGAATGCGGCCGTGACGTACTTCTGCAGCTTGCCGGTGACGGTCTTGGAGCGCGAGAGGGCGATCGAGCAGCTCGGCTTGGAGCAGTCCGCCGCCAACAGCACAAACACCGTCAACTTGGCAGGAAAGGAAGGGCCGTGATGCGCGCGCACAAACACCGTCAACCTGGCAGGAAAGGAAGGGCCGTGATGCGCGCGCTTACTGCAATGGCGGCTGCAGTCACATTGCTCATGCTGTGGGGCGTGAAGGGAAGTGTCAGCGTCGCCCAGGCTCCGACGGTTTGGACGCCAGTGGCGGGCCTGCCGCTCGAGGATCCGGCGCAGGTCCGTCCGGACGCGTCAGGCACGGTGAGCGTCAGCCTGACCGCCGCGCCGAAGATGATCAACGTGTCCGGCGCAGCGCTGAATGCCCGGCCGTGGGCCACAAACGCTCCCGGCCCGACGTCGCTCGACGGCCCGACGATCCACGTCCGCCCCGGCGGCACGATCAAGGTGACGTTCGTCAATGGCCTGGGCGCGGGCATCCCAACGAACATTCACTACCACGGCCTCCACGTCAGCCCGACCGGCATCGCGGACAACATCTTCCGCACCTTCGACAACGGCAAGACGTACAGGTCGGTCGTCCACGTCACGGACGACCAGGCGACGGGCACGTACTGGTACCACGTCCACATGCACGGGCTCAGCGAGGGGCAGGTCATGGGTGGGCTATCCGGTCTGCTCGTGATCGACGGCCTCGCCGGCAAGCTGCCGCGCGCCTGGCGGGGCGTCAGGCAACGTCAGCTCGCACTGCGCGACGTTCAGACCAGCGGCAACTCGATCGTCGCTCAAAGCGACATCGTGCTTCCTGGACCGTCGACGCGGCTCGTCAACGCGCTCTACCAGCCGACGTTCACGATGCACGCGAAGCGCTACGAGCTGTGGCGGCTTGCGAACATCGGCGCTGACGTCTTCTACAAGCTGGTGTTCCGCAACCGCGCGCGACCGCAGATCCATGCGCGGTTCGCGGTCATTGCCGAAGACGGGGAGCCGGTGTGGCGCGTCGCCAAGTACGGCACGCTGCTCATCCCGCCGGGCAAGCGTTTCGACGTCCTCGTCGCGGCTCCCGATGCGGGCACCTACGACCTCGTGAGCCTGAAGTACGCGCAGCGCTACGTCTTCAGCCAGGGGCCTCCGGCTACCCTGGACCCCAAGCCGCTGCCGGTGGAGGTCGTCAACGGCACGAGGGTCCCCGTCGACCAGACGCTCGCGACGGCGCACGTGCTGCCGTCCTCGCGGACCGTGCCTTCGGCGCCGCTGCCCAAAGCCCTGGTTCCACGGGACGACCTCTCGCGCCAGCACGTCAGCGCCGCGCATAAGCGTACGTTCCGCTTCCAGTACACACCCGCGAACGAGAACTTCGCGGCGCTCATCAACGGGACGCGGTTCGAGCCTACCGAGATGCCGCTGGCGGCGCCCGTGCGCGGCACGCTGGAGGAGTGGACGCTCATCAACCAGACGACCGACGACCACCCGTTCCACATCCACGTCAACGGGTTTCAGGTGATCAGCGTCAATGGCAAGCGCTACAGGGCGACCGGCTATCAGGACATCGTCGACATCCCTGCGCAGACGCTGGTCGATGGCAAGCTCGTCGATGGCAAGGTCGTCATCCGCGTGGTGTTCAAGCGGTTCACGGGGTGGTTCGTGTTCCACTGCCACATCCTCCAGCACGAGGACGCCGGGATGATGGCGACGATCCAGGTGCGCAAGTCCGTGCATGATCCCATCGAACCGCCGCCCGAGTACCGCCACGGCGGCGGAGGCCTCATGGACGAGATGGACGACGGCTAGTGCTCGGTGCAGCGGCGGTCACATGAGGGGCGGCGTCATGGCGCGGCCGAGCAGCTCCAGCAGGTCGCCGAAGCGCTCATGGCGGGCCACGATCTGGCGCACGGCTGCGACGAGCAATTGCGCGGCGTGGTCGTCGACGGGGGGCGCCGAGCGTTCGGGCAGCCGGCCGGCGTATCCCAGCGCGCGCATGTCGTCGGCATAGATCGACTCGATCGCGCGACGCACGTCCTCGTCGACGGCTCCGAGCGCGTCGAGGCCGATCAGCGTCGCGTTCTCGCGCCGGGAGGCCAGCGGCCGGCGCCAACCCTGGCCGGCGAGGTGCTGCTCGACGACGTCGAGGGTGCGGGAGTACGCGCTCGTTGTGCCGACGTGCGTGAAGTCGACCCGGTCGAGCGCCAGCAGCTCGACCTGCGGCTGCCAATGCCGGTCGGCGCGCAGGAGCGCCTCGTCGTCGTCCAGTGCCTCGACGAAGCGCCGGAAGTCCTCGACCACGTCGCGTGGCGAGCGCGGGACTCGCGGAAACCAGCTCCGGTCGCCGAACGTCCCAACGAAGCGCGGCTCGCGCATGAGCAGCTTCGACTGCCATGCCGACCACAGTCGGCTCACCGGATCGCGGGTGAGGGTGAAGATCAGCCACTCGTCGTCGCCGCAGATGCGAGACCAGTCCGCTGCGGGGAGGCTGTGGAGGAGCGCCGTGCGTCGCCAGAAGGCCGGCTCGTGCACCAGCAGCGAGCGCGTAACGGCGGCCGCCGACCCGATGTCAAGCGGATCGGCGGTCTCCTGCTGCACGTCTGCCAGGGTCCACAGCATGCTCGTGCAGGCGGCCTTGGGCACGGGCACGTAGACGATCTTCCATGCCGCGGACACGACACCGGCGGGTAACGTAGGACCGGACACAATACGGTGCATGACAGCGCATCGACGCGCGTCACGCCGCGCGGATCATGTGGAGGCGCGGCGATGAGCAGGCTCACCACACGCCACATAGCGCGCGCGGAGGACCTCGTCGCGCACTTCGACCGGGTGGCCCCGGAGTACGTCGACACCCACGGCCACCCGGAGCGCCTGCTGCGCTACCGCCTCGCGATCATCGAGCGGCTGCTCGGCGACGTGCGCCGCGGGACGCTCCTGGAGATCGGCTGCGGCCGCGCGATCCACCTCATCCCGCTGGCGGCCCGCTTCGAGCGGGCGGTGGGCACCGACGCCTCCGCCGAGATGGTGCGCATGGCACGCGCGGCGGCGGACGCCTCGCCGTCGAGCGCAAGGATCGAGCTCCGGGTCGACCCCGCCGAGCGACTGGACACCCTCGGAGACCGCTCCGTCGACGCCGTCCTCTGCGTCGGAGCGATCGAGCACATGCTCGATAGGGCGGCCGCCCTCAGGCAGGTGCGCCGCGTCCTGGCGCCGGGTGGGGTCTTCGTCTGCCTGACGCCGAACGGTGACTACTGCTGGTACCGGATGATCGCGCCCCTGCTGCGCCTCGACACGCGTCACCTGTCGACCGACCGCTTTCTCACAGCCGGCGAGCTGCGGGAGCTCGCCCGCTCGGCCGGCTTAGCGCCTCAGGCGTCGGAGCACTGGCGGTTCATCCCCAAGGGCGACATGCCGGTGCTGTGGGGCGCCGTGCTGCACGGATTGGACTACGCCGGTCGAGTTACGCACGCCGGCCTCTTGCGCGGAGGCCTCGCGCTATCGGCATGCCGGTGAAGATGCACAATAAACGGTGCGTAGGCGTTGCTTAAGCTCGGGGATCGTGGAAGGCGCGGGCCGCATCGGGAGCTTTCGCGGGATCGAAAAACCAGCGCGCCGACCCCTCACGTGTAAGTATGTAGCCGTCCGGGGATCGAGTTCGGCAAGGAGTTCCACCTTGTGTGAAGCCCAACCGCAGCGTAATCCTGACGCGGTGCATCGCGACGCTGGCCTCACGCGATGCTGACCCACGACGTCGACGCGCGCCTGCCGACCACGTTCGGTGAGTTCCGCCTGCGCGCCTACACCGAGAATGGGTCTGCCGCGCCGCATCTGGCGCTCATCCTGGGGGTCGTAAGCGGAGACCGCACACCGCTGGTGCGCATCCACTCCGAGTGCATCACAGGCGACGTCTTCTCGTCGCAGCGCTGCGACTGCGGCATCCAGCTCGAGGTTGCCCTGCGGATGATCGCGCTGGAGGGATCGGGCGTCCTGCTGTACCTGCGACAGGAGGGTCGCGGCATCGGTCTGCTGAACAAGCTGCGCGCGTACAACCTGCAGGACGACGGGCTGGACACCGTCGACGCCAACCTGCATCTCGGGTTTAAGGCCGACGAACGGGAGTACGGCGTCGCGGTCGCCATGCTCCAGGATCTCGGCGTCACCGCGGTACGGCTGCTGACCAACAACCCCGCCAAGATCGCGGCGTTCGACGAGTCCGTCATCGACGTGGTGGAGCGCAGGCCGCTGTTCGCGCCGGTGACCGATCACAACCGCGAGTACCTAGGGGTGAAGCGCACGCGGATGGGCCATCTGGCCGAGAACGGGGCGCTGTGAGCGCGACCGCGCCAATCGCGCCGAACGACGCCGACACCGCGGCATCGTGGCGGGCGCTGAAGCTGCTCGCCGATCGCGTGCGCGCGCACGACGGCCTTGTCACGAGCTGCACGCTGCTCGTCGGCGACGAGCCGGACGCGTGGGTCGGCCCGGGAGTGCAGGCGGGTGAGGGCCGGCTGGTGTCGGTGATCGTGCACGGCCACGGCAGCGAGTTGCCGTCGCTGCGCCCCGGCGAGAGCCGCTTCGCGCTGGACGACGTAATCGTCATGCAGCCGGTGGCCGGCGAACGGCTGCCGCCTGCGGCCGCCGCGATGATCGAGCTCTACTTGCCGTACTGCCTCGGTGCGGCGCACGCTCGCGCGATGGGCCGCGCGTTCGCGGTCAGCCACTTCGCGCAGTCGCTCGACGGGCGCATCGCGACGACCGGAGGCGACGCGCGCTGGATCGGCTGCGACGAGAACCAGCTTCACGCGCATCGCATGCGTGCCCTCTGTGACGCGATCCTGATCGGCGCGCACACGCTGCGCACGGACCGTCCGTCGCTGACCGTCCGCCACGCCGACGGCGAGGACCCGGTGCGCGTCGTACTCGGCGACGCCGGCGACGTCTGCTGCCTCGAGCAGGCGGGGCCCGGGGCGATCCTCGTGATGGGTTGTCGCGACGGCGCAGGACGGGCTTGCTCGGACCAGGTCGAGCACGTCGTCCTCCCGAGCACGAACGGGCGTATCTCGACGCGCGCGATCCTCGAGGCGCTGTATCGCAAGAACCTCTTGTCGGTCTACATCGAGGGCGGTGCGATCACGACGTCGAGGTTCCTCGCCGAGGGCAACATCGACGTGCTGCAGCTCCACATCTCGCCGATGATCATCGGACCGGGGGTCAGCGCGTTCACCTGCCCGTCGATCGAGTCCGTCGCCGATTCGGTGCGCTTCGGCCCGCACGTCTACCGCTCGATTGGAGACGGGATGATGTTCGTCGGCAGACTCGCGCTATGACCAGGCGGGCGCTGCTCGTCTCCACATCGAACCCGTACCCCGTCGTCAAGGACGGGTGCCAGCGCCTCGTGTGGGACTACGTCGACGCAATGTTCCCGCGACACGAGGTGCTCTTCCTCCACGTTGCGCGCGAGGACTGGGCGCCGCTGACGCTGTTTCGCGCCGGCGTCGCGGCCGCGCAGGAAGTCGACGTCGAGCGCGTCCTCGCCGAGGACTTCGAGTTCGTCGTGTTCATCGGCTTCAAGGACCGCGACTTCACGCGCCGCCTCGCCGGCGAGCGACCCTCGTTCTGCTACACCGACCGCTTCCCACACCCCGACGTACCGCGGGACGCCTTCCGCGGCATCCTGTCGCACCGCACGGACGGCCCGGCCGAGAATGTCCTGATCGTCGGCGGGCACTTCGACGAGCGCGTCTTCTTCCGTGATCGCAAGCCCGAGGAGCATGTGCTCGCCGTGGGCCGCATCCATCCCGACAAGCACCAGCTCGAGCTCGTCGTGCGCTATCGCGAGACCGTGTACGAGCGGTTCGGCCTGCCGCTCGTCCTCGCGGGCGGGGTCGCCGACCCCGTCTATCACCGCGCCGTTGTGCCCTTCGTCGACGGGGTGAGCGTCATCTCGACGATCCCCTGTCCGGCGGAGGCGCCCGCTAATGCCGGCTGGCAGTCGGCGCACGAGCTCGCGCGCCTTTACAACCGCGCGCGGCTGTACGTTTCGGCGTCGCGGCAGGAGAGCTTCAGCCTATCGATGGTCGAGGCGATGGCCTGCGGCACGACGTGCGTGGTGAACGGGAACTACTGGGGCTTCGCGGAGTCCGAGCTGGCGCCTCGCGTGTACGGCAACGTCACCGGCACGCACGGCTGCGTTCTCGATCTCGTCGCGCAGGCGCTCGCCGACGACGCGCGCATCGACGCCTCCGGCTGGGTGCAGCAGTATGCGCTGAGCGGCATGCGCGACACCGTCGGACGGTTCATAGATGAACGGGTCTAGCCGCGACGCGCTGCTCTTCGTCGGACCGCGCGACGTCGCTATCGTCGCGGAGCGCGTCGCGGCGCCGGGGTCCGGCGAGCTGCTCGTCGAGACCGTCGTATCGGCGATCAGCCCGGGGACGGAGCTGCTCGTCTATCGCGGCGAGGCGCCGTCGGGCGTGGCGCTCGATACGTCGATCGACGGTATGCAGTCCGCCGCGCGCTTTCCGCTGAAGTACGGCTACGCGACGGTCGGCAGGGTCGTCGCGCTCGGGCCTGGCGTCGACGAGGGCTGGCGGGGCCGTCTGGCGTTCTGCCTGCACCCGCACGAGAGCCGGTTCCTCGCGCGCGCCGACGAGCTGTATCCGGTGCCGGAAGGCCTGGCGGCCGAGCAGGCCGCGCTGTACCCGAGCGTGGAGACGGCGATGACGCTCGTGATGGACGGCCGTCCGATGATCGGCGAGCACGTCGCGGTCTTCGGCCAGGGCATCATCGGCCTGATGGTCACCGCGCAGCTCGCGCGCTTCCCGCTCGCGAGCCTTGTGACCTTCGACCTGCATCCACTGCGGCGGCGGCTGTCGCGCGAGCTCGGCGCCGACGACGCCGTCGACCCGCGCCGCGAGCCGTCGGCGGCCGAGGGCCGCGACTGCGACCTCGTGTACGAGCTCTCCGGCGATCCCGCTACGCTCGACGACGCGATCGCAATCACCGGCTTCTGTGGCCGCGTGGTGATCGGGTCGTGGTACGGCGAGCGAGCGGCGCCGGTGGCGCTCGGCGGCGCGTTCCACCGGAGCCGCATGCGGCTGATCTCCAGCCAGGTGAGCACGATCGACCCGGCGCTGTCGGGCCGCTGGAGCAAGCAGCGTCGCCGCGACGCGGCCTGGGACCTGCTCACGCTGATCGCCCCGGCGCGGCTCGTCACGCATCGCTTTCCGTTCGCTGCGGCGCCTGACGCGTATGCGCTGCTCGATCGTCATCCCGAGGAGGCCGTGCAGGTGCTGCTGACGTACGACGCCTGATGCGGGTCGGCCTCGTGATCTACGGGAGCCTCGACACGCTGACGGGCGGCTACCTGTACGACCGCAAGCTGGCAGAGCACCTGGCCGCGCACGGCGACGACGTCGAAGTCGTGTCGCTGCCGTGGCGTAACTATGCCCGCCATCTGTGCGACAACGCGTCCCGAGCGCTCATCAGGCGCCTCGACGGCGGGCGCTTCGACGTGCTCGTGCAGGACGAGCTCAACCACCCGTCGCTCGTGCTGACGAACCGCCGGCTGGCCGGTCGCGGCACCTGCCCGATCGTCGCGATGGTGCATGTGCTGCGCGTGGATGAGCTCGCGCAGTCGCGCCTGCGGCCGCTGTACGCCGCGGCCGAGCGCCGCTACCTGGCCGGCGTCGACGGCGCCGTCTTCTGCTGCGACGCCACGCGCGCCTCCGCCGAGAGGCTCGTCGGACGCGCGCTGCGGGGGGCCGTCGCGCATCCCTGCGCCGACCATCTCGCCAACCCGGCGACAGAGGCCGCGATCCGCACGCGGGCATGGCGGGGCGGGCCGCTGCGCGTCGTGAGCGTCGCCAACGTCGTGCCGCGCAAGGGCCTGCTCGTGCTCGTGGAGGCGTTGGCCCGGCTGCCGCGCGACCGCTGGGAGCTCACGGTGGTCGGCAGCCTCTCGATGGATCGCGCGTACGTGCGACACGTACGCCGCCGGGTCGCGCGGCTTGGCCTTCAGCACCGCGTGCGCCTCATCGGAGCGGTGGCGAACCGGGACGTGGCAGCGCACCTGTCGGACAGCGACGTGCTCGTCGTGCCGTCGTGGTTCGAGGGGCTCGCGATCGCCTACCTCGAGGCGATGCGCGTCGGCCTGCCGGTGATCGCGTCGACGGCGGGCGGCGCGCGCGAGGTCATCGACGACGGATCTGAGGGGTGGCTCGTGGCGCCCGGCGACGTGGAGACGCTCGCGTCGCGCCTCGGGCGGCTGTGCGAGGACCGCGAGCTGCTCGCCCGCATGGGGCTTGCCGCTCGCGGCCGCGCGGAGCGTCACCCGCGCTGGGACGAGTCGCTCGGCCGGGCGCGCGTCTTCCTGCGCACGGTCGTATCGGAGCACCGCCCGAGCGCACGCGAGATCGGCGCGTGATCACGCACGACCGCATCCCGCACTACTACGACTGGCTCTCGCGCTACGTCCAGCTGTCGAACTGGCTCGCCTACCGCGACCGCTTCGCCGGCTTCACGATGCACAAGTCCCTGAAGCCGCCGGGCGAGCCCAGAGACGATCGCGGCGGCCTGCGAGCGGGGCTGGAGTACTGCAACGACCGGATGCTCGCGGTGGCGGCCGAGCACGGATTGCCGGCCGCGCCGCGGGTGCTCGACGCGGGCTGCGGCTTCGGCGGGACGATGTTCCACTGGCAGCAACGCGTCGGCGGGCGCTACGACGGGCTGACCCTGAGCAAGGTGCAGGTCGATGTCGGAGAGCGTCACGCCCATGCGCAGGGCATTGCCGATGCATGCCGCTTTCACCGTCGCAGCTATGACGTCGCCCTTGACCCGGACTACGACGCGATCGTCGCGATCGAGTCGCTGATCCACGCGCCGGACCTCGGGTGGACGATCGCGAACCTAGCCGGCGCGCTCCGTCCGGGAGGCGTGCTGCTCGTCCTCGACGACATGGCGACGGGTGACCTCGACGCCGCTCGGCCCGCCGATGCGGCCCTCGTGCGCGCCAACTGGGGCTGCCCCGGAGGGTTGCCCAGCGACGCGGACTTCCGGGCCGCGATCGAGGGCGCCGGCCTGCGCGTGGTCGCCGAAGAGGACTTCAGCCCGCTGTTGCGCGTGCGCGGCGAGCGGCTGCTCGCGCGCCAGGAGCGGGTGCTCGCGCGGCTGAAGCGCGCGGTGCCGCTGGCGCCGGTCCGGACGATTGCGTCAGCGTTCCTCGGCGGCGTGGTGCTCGAGCGCCTGCGCGGCAGCGGCGACGTCGGCTACAGGCTGATCGTCGCGCGGCGCCCCGGCGAGGTGGCGTGAGACGTCCTGTGTCATCCATGAAGGGGCGGGTGTTGTCATCCATGAAGGGGCGGGTGTTGTCAAGTCGCGGTTCGAGGTCTTTGACTTTCGGAGTGACCGAATGGTCGTGCTGTGGCACGGATCGCCTTCGGTTCGTAGGGGGTTTTCCCGGATTGGTTGCTGGGTTGCCAGGCGAGCTCGGCCGGGTCAAGCGCTGTGTGTTGCGGGCGTGGGTGATCGGCGCCGGTGGTGGGCGCTTGACGCGGGCGGGTGAGTCTGGCACGAGGTGTAGTGGTGGTCATGGTGCTCTGGGGGTCGGGCGCCGGTTCGCTGACCGCGTTCCGGCTTGGGAGGAGGCTCCAGTCATCCATCCGGTCGCGCGGGGCGGACCAGAGTGTCGTGCGGTGCTCGGGGGCTCAATCAATCTCACGGCGGTCCTGCTCGATGTTTTTGAGGAGGAGGCCAGACGCAGGAGCGAGCTCGCCCGAGCTTGCACCTCGCGCCCTGATGAGCGCAAGTCTGGTTGTGTGGGCTGGCGTTGGTCATGCGGCCTCGGCCAGCTCGTCGTGGTGGTTGTCGGTGTCAGGCTGGTTGGTGAGGCAGCGGATCTCGCCGTCGCGGAGGCCGTAGTAGCAGAGGGTGGGGATCTGGCGGGCGACGGCGACCTTGGCGACGTTGCGCCCGCGGCGTTTGGCGGTCCGCTCGAACATGACGCGCAGCGGCCCGCTGCCGGTGGGGATCTTCTGCGCGGCCTCACTCAGCGCCCAGCGCAGCGTGGGCGACCCCTGGTGGGAGATGTGCCCGAGCCGGGCCTTGCCGTCGGAGCTGCGCCCGGTGGGGGTGAGCCCGGCCCAGGCGCACAGGTG
>JAFAZZ010000245.1 GCA_019239375.1 Solirubrobacterales bacterium
CGGAGACGGGACCGGGACGCGACCCGGCACGAGACCGGGGGATTGCGCAACGATCCTGCCCGTGGACTACGAAGCCGCCGGGTTGCTCGACGGGCTCGAGGGCGAGGAGCGCGCCGCGCGCCGGCGCCTGCTCGACCGCCTCGCCGACGAGGGCTTCACGCTCGAGGAACTGGGACAGGCGGTGCAGGAGGATCGACTCGCCCTCCTCCTTGTGGAGCGCGTTCTGGGCGGCCGCTATAGCGCCCGCGAGCTCGAGGAGCGAACCGGCTTGGGAGCCGCGCAGATGCTCCGGATCCGCCGGCTCCTCGGCCTGCCTGAGGCCTCGCCCGAGGACGCGGTGTTCGGGGAGGAGGAGATCGAGGCGGCGCTGTCCACCCGGCTGTTTCTCGACGTCGGGTTGACCGAGGAGGCGATCGCCGAGATCACGCGGGTGCTCGGCGCGGGCATGGCCCGTTTGGCCTCCACCACAGCCGCCGCGTTCGTCGACGCGTTTCTCGCGCCGGGGGACAGCGAGGACGAGGTGGCGCAGCGATTCGCCTCGGTGGCCGAGCAGCTGATTCCGGCCATCGACCCAGTCCTGAGCGCCGCCTACAAGCAGCACCTGGCCGACAGCGTCCGGCGCGGGATGCTGAGCCGAGCCGACCGCGAGGCCGGCGAGGCGGGGCGCGCCCAGGAGGTCACGGTCTGCTTCGTCGACATGGTCGGCTTCACCCGGCTCGGGGCCGAGATCGACCCGCAGGAGCTCGGCAGCCTGGCCGGCAAGCTGGCCGAGCTGGCCACCGATGCGACCGAGCCGCCGGTTCGCCTGGTTAAGACGATCGGGGACGCTGCGATGTTCGTGAGCCCCGAGGCCGCCCCCCAGCTAACGGTGGCGTTGTCGCTGCTGGAGGCGGTCGACGCGGCCGACCTGCCGAGCCTGCGCGCGGGCGTGGCGTGTGGCACCGCCTTGCAGCGCGCCGGCGACTTCTACGGCCACGCCGTCAACCTGGCCAGCCGCGTGACGGGCATCGCTCGCCCCGGCAGTGTGCTCTGCACGCAGGAAGTCCACGACGCCGCTCCGGACCAATTCGACTGGTCCTTCGCGCGCAAGCACCGGCTCAAGGGCATGACCGAATCGGTCCCGCTGTACCGCGCCCGCCGGCTCACGGACGGCGCTGAGGCGGGCGAAACCGACAGCCGGCGCCCCGGGCAGCAGCCGGAGACCGGGACGGCTAAGAAGAAGACGAAGTCGAAAGCAGATCGACGACGAACACGAGCGGCGAGTTAGGCGGGATCGTCGGCGGGTTCCCGCGCGCCCCGTAGGCCAGCTTGGCCGGGATGATCAGCTCGCGCCGGCCGCCAACCTTCATGCCGGGGATTCCCTGCACCCAGCCGGCGATCACGCCGCCGTTGGTCAGCGGGAAGCTCGCGGGCTGGTTGCGGCTCCACGAGGAGTCGAACTCCTTGCCGTTCTTGAAGAGCTGCCCGACATAGTTGACCGTGACCGTGTCGCCCGCCTTCGCGGTCGCGCCGGTCCCCACCACCAGGTCCTTGGTGACCAAGCTGTTCGGCGCGGGACCCTTGGGGATGTTCACCACCGGCTTCTTGGCGATCGCGGGCGGGGGTTTGGGCGTGGTCGGAACCGTCGTCGCGGTGGCTCCACCCGAGGGGGCGGTCTCAACGCCCGTCGCCTTCGACGAGCTTCCGCAGCCCGCAAGCCCGGCGGCCACCACGGCAATGAACGGCATGAGAAAACAACGCGTTCGCATCGAGCGCAGCAGGGTAGCGGCCCCGTCGAAGAGCGGTCTTATTGAGCGACGCGCTCGAGCACGGCGCTGTCGACGTCGAAATTGGCATGGACCGCCCCCACGTCGTCTGACTCCTCGAGCGCGTCGATCAGCCTCATCAGCTTTGCCGCGTCGGACTCGCCCACCGGCACGCGCGCCCGGGGACGCTGCGCGAGGTCGGCACTCTCGATCTCGACCCCGGTCTGCGCCAGCGCGTCCCGCGCCGCCCCCAGATCCCCGGGCTCGGTGACCACCTCGTACACGTCCTCGTCCAGCGAGATGTCCTCCGCCCCGGCGTCGATCGCTGGCATCAGGTCATCCTCGCTGTAGCGGTTGGCGTCGACCACGATCACCCCCCGCTTGTCAAATAGATAGGAGACCGACCCTGGCTCGCCGAGGTTGCCGCCGTGCTTGCCCAGCAGGTGCCGGACCTCCGCTCCGGTCCGGTTGCGGTTATCGGTCAACGCCTCGATCAGCAGCGCCACGCCCCCCGGGCCGTAACCCTCGTAGAGCACGGTCTCGATCTGGTCCATGTCGGCCCCTTCGCCGGTGCCCTTGGCGATCGCGCGCTCGATGTTGTCCTTGGGCATTGACGCCTCGCGGGCCTTCTGGACAGCCAAGGCCAGCGCCGAATTTCCGTCCACATCGCCGCCGCCCTCACGCGCCGCGACCGAAATCGCCCGCGCCAACTTGGTGAACTGCTGCCCGCGCCGGGCGTCGACGACGGCCTTCTTGTGCTTGATCGAATGCCATTTGGAGTGACCGGACATGTGTTTTCAGTTTAGGGCTGCGCTGGCGCGCAGCGTCCGTGGGTCCGGGGAAGCCTCGTCCGGCTGTGCCGTCACCGCCACACCTTCCAAGGCGCCCGACCGGCCGACCACAGGTCGTTCAGCGTGATCCAGTCCTTGTAGGTATCCATGCACTCCCAGAAGCCCTGGTGGCGGAAGGCGCGGAGCTGGCCGGCGGCGGCCAGGCGCTCGAGCGGCTCGCGCTCCAGCACGCTGTCGGGCTCGAGCGCATCGAGGACGTCGCGCTGCAGGCAGAAGAACCCGGCGTTCACCCACAGCTCGCTGCGCGGCTTCTCGGTAAAGCCGGAGACCGAGCCCTCGCCGTCGAGCCGGGCGACGCCGAACGGCAGCCGCGGCTGGACGACGGCCATCGTGGCCCGCCGACCATGGTCGCGATGATGCGCGAGCAACGCGCCGAGGTCGATGTCAGCGACCCCATCCGCATAGGCCAGGCAGAAGCGCTCCTCGTCGAGCCGCGGGGCGGCTTGGCACAGGCGCCCGCCGGTGGACGTGTCCTCTCCTGTGGCCAGGCACTCGATCTGCGAGCCGTCGGGCCAGCGCTGGCCGGCCGCGAACGCCTCGACCTGCTCGGCACGGTATCCGGTGAGCAGCAGGAAGCGCCGGAATCCGTGGGCCAGATACATGCTGATCACGTGCCAGACGATCGCCCGGCCGCCGACCTCGATCAGCGGCTTGGGAACCTCCGCAGCGTGCTCCTGCAGGCGGGTGCCGCGCCCCCCGCACAGGAGCACGACGGTTGGCTTGGGCGGCGGCACGACGGCCGCATTATTCCCGGAGCGCGGCGCGGGTAGCATCCGCCGCAGTGAGCGTCGCCAATCCCGACATCTTCAAGGCGTATGACATCCGCGGGCTGTACGGCTCGGACATCGACGCCGGGCTCGCCGAGTCGATCGGGCGGGCGTTTGTGCAGGTGATCGCGGAGCTCGAGGACAAGCCGTCCGGTGAGCTGCGCCTCGGCCTGGGCCGCGATATGCGCCTCACCGCGACCGAGCTTGCGGACGCGTACCGCAAGGGCATGTGCGACGAAGGCGCTGCGGTGTTCGACGCCGGCGAGGTCGGCACCGAGATGCTCTATTACCTGGTCGGCTCGCGGGAGCTCGACGGCGGCCTGATGTGCACCGCCTCGCACAACCCCCAGCGCTACACGGGTGCCAAGCTGGTGAAGCGCGGGGCGATCGCACTGTCCGGAGACGCCGGCATCGGCGATGTCCGCGCCAAGATCGAGGAGGGGCTCGGCGAGGCGCCGGGCGGCGGCTCGGTCGAGCAGGTGACGCTCTACGAAGAGTTTCAGGACGCTGTGGTCAAGTTCATCGACCCCGAGGCAGTCAGGCCGATGAGGGTGGTGGTCGACGGGGGCAACGGGATGGCAGGGCCGATGGTCGGCCCGCTGCTACACCGGCTGGGCCTCGACTTGGTCGAGGCCTACTTCGAGCCAGACGGGCGCTTCCCGGACCACGAGCCCAACCCTCTGCTGCCCGAGAACCGGGAGTTCATCATGCGCGAGGTGGTCCGCCAGAAGGCCGATCTGGGCATCGCGTGGGACGGCGACGCCGACCGCTGCTTCTTCATCGACGAGCAGGGCGCCTTCGTCGATGGCGACTTCCTGACCGGGCTGCTGGCCGAGTCGATGCTCGAGAAGAACCCGCGGGCGACGGTCCTCTACGACGTGCGGGCCAGCTGGGCGGTCAAGGACGTGGCCGAGAGAGCCGGCGGCAAGGCGTTGATGAACCGCGTCGGCCACGCCTTCTTTAAGACCCGCATGCGCGAGGAGCACGCGGTGTTCGGCGGAGAGGTCTCCGGCCACTACTACTTCCACGACTTCTACTGCGCGGATTCCGGGACGATTCCCGCGCTGCTCATCCTCGAGCTCCTGTCGACCCGGGGCAAGCGCATGTCGGAGCTGCTCGAGCCGTACCGGTCGCGTTACTTCATCTCGGGCGAGATCAACTCGGAGGTGTCCGACGGAGAGGCCAAGATGGAGGAGCTCGCCGAGCGCTACCAGGACGGGGAGCAGTACCGCCTGGATGGCCTGTCGGTCGAGTACGAGGACTGGCACTTCAACGTCCGGCCGTCGAACACCGAGCCCCTGCTGCGCCTCACCCTCGAGTCGTTGCGCTCCAACGAGGACATGGAGCGCCGGCGCGAGGAGGTGCTGGCCGTGATCCGTTCGTGACCGCGCCGGACCGGCCGGCCACCGGCGCGCAGGACGGGCTGGCCCTCGCTCAGCGCGCCGGCATCCACCGGATCGCGCTTCCGACCCCGTTCCTGGTGGGGCGGGTCAACTGCTATCTGATCGAGGACGACCCGCTCACCCTGATCGACACGGGTCCGAACTCGGGCAAGACCCTGGACGATCTCGAGCGCGCGCTGGCGCGGCACGACCGACGGATCGAGGACCTCGAACTGATCGTGCTCACCCACCAGCACATGGACCATCTCGGGCTGCTCGAGATCCTGGCCCGCCGGTCCGGAGCCGAGGTGGCCGCGCTCGACCTGCTCGCGCCGTACTTAGCCGATTTCTCCCGCAGCGCCATCGCCGATGACGACTTCGCCCAGGCGATCATGCGCCGGCACGGTGTCCCGGCTGACCTGGCCACGGTCCTCGGTTCGCTGGCCGCCGCGTTCCGGGCGTTCGGGTCGAGCGGCCGGGTCACGCTGCCGCTCGGTGACGGCGAGACGCTCCAGCTGCGCGACCGGACGCTCAGGATCTTCCGTCGTCCGGGCCACAGCCCATCCGACACGATCTTCTGGGACGAGGAGCGGGCCATGCTGATCGCCGGAGATCACCTGCTCGCGCGGATCTCGTCCAACCCGTTGGTGTCGCGCCCGCTGGCGGGCCCCCAGCAGCCCCGGCCGCGCGCATTGCTGCAGTACATGAACTCGCTGCGCGCCACCCGCGAGCTGCCCGCCGGGCTTATCCTGCCCGGCCACGGCGACCCGATTCTCGAGCACGCCGAACTCATCGACGAGCGCCTGCGCATGCACCGCCGGCGCGCAGTGCGGGTCCTTCGGATCCTCGACGGCCATCCGCTCAGCGCATACGAGATCGCCCTGCAGATGTGGGGAAACGTGGCCGTGACCCAGGCCTATCTGACGCTATCGGAGGTACTCGGACACCTGGACCTGCTGGTCCAGATGGGTCAGGCGGCCGAGCGGGAGGCCGACGGCATTTCGGTGTTCGAGCCCGTGTAGAGCGCTCGGCCTAAGGATACGCGGACTGTCCTGCCCTGAGCGGCGAGACGTTGGCGTCCTGGCACTCGTACGCACCGCCCGGGATGGGCGTGCGCAGCGACGAGGTGTCGTTGGGCGGGATCGCCTGGAGGGCGTAGGCGGTCGCGCAGCCGGCCGAGGTCGCCACGCCGTGACCGACGTCGAGGCGGAAGCTCGCGCTCGCACCTGGCGCGAGGACGAGCGGCACCGCTGGTCCGCTCCCGAAGAAGTCGTGCGTGGTGTGATGGGGGATCGTGGGCAGGGCGCGGCCCTGCTGGTCGAGGAACAGCACGCCGGGGTATCCGTAGGTCCGGCAGCCGGTGGCGCTCGTGTTGCGCAGCGCGAAGCCGATCTCCCCGTGCCCCATCCCGCCCTGCTGGCCTACGAATGCGAGCGCAAGGTGGGCCGCGCGGCACGGCGGCGTGCCCGACGTCACCACGGTCGCCGTCGCGGTCGTGGCCGTCGTGGCGGGCGGGGCGGCCGTGCTGGTCGTGCTCGTGGCCTGCGTGTTCGTTGGAGCCGCCGTGGTGGGCGACGCCGCGGGAGTCGTGGTGGTCGTGGCGCTACTGGTCGTTGGCGGCGGCGATCCGGCGCCCGAGCTACCGCATGCGCTCAACAGCAGCACGGCCAGCACGATCGGCACGCGTCTCGCCACGATCGGCGCGCGTCTCGCCACGATCGGCGCGCGTCTCGCCGCGATCGGCGCGCGTCTCGCCACGATCGGCACGCGTCTCGCCACGATCGGCGCGCGTCTCGCCACGCTCAGCGCTCGTCTCACCTGGATTTGTTCGCGCATCATTAGCAGGGCTCCTTCCCCTCGCCGGTGCGTGCCACTATCCCGGACGCGAGCATGGACCGTAGCGAGGAGATCCGACGGACGCAGCGTCCTCCGCGTCGGGGCCTGCTCGGCATGGTCGAGCGGTGGCTGCCGTTCTGGGAGCCGCAGCTCGTCGTGGCCTGCGCGATCGCCCTGCAGTTCTCGCTCTCGACCGACGTCACGATTGGCCCCTCGTGGCTGTTCCCAGCGCTGGAAGGCGCGCTGCTGATCGGCCTGATCATCGCCTCACCGCACCCGGGCGTGCGTCACTCGCGGTTCCGGAGGCACGTCGCGATCGCGATGATCGCCTTCGTCAGCGCCGTCAACATCGTCTCGCTGGTGATGCTGTCGCACCGCCTGCTGCAGGGCGGCAAAGAGAACGGCCACGCGCTGATCCTTTCCGGGATAGTGCTGTGGTGCACGAACGTGCTGCTGTTCGGCCTGTGGTACTTCGAGGTCGACCGCGGCGGCCCCGTGGCGCGGGCGTGCGACGAGGCGGACTTCCCGGACTTCCTGTTCGTGCAGATGATGAACCCCGCCTTTGCGCCCAGGGATTGGCGGCCGCAGCTGATCGACTATCTCTACCTTTCTTTCACGAACGCCACCGCCTTCAGCCCGACCGACACGATGCCGTTGACGCCGATCGCGAAGTGGCTGATGAGCGGTCAGGCGCTTGCCTCTCTGGTGACCGTCGGTTTGGTAGTGGCCCGCGCGGTCAACATCCTGTCGTGACCATGGTGCCGTGACCAACCCGCAGCCGCGTCCGAACGGGGACGAGCTCGAGCGCTCGATCCGCGAGATCGGGGCCGATCTGGCCTCGGCCTTCCCGTCGAGCGCCCGTCACCCGCTGCGCAGCCTGGACGCCCGCGCGATGGACTTCGCCTCCGCCGACCAGGAGCTCAAAGCCGCGCTGTTCAGGTTCGTCGACGTCACACCGGCCTGCCGGTCGCTCGACGACCTCGCCCGCCACCTGCGCGAGTTCCTGCGCGAGGTGCCCGAGGCGCCGCCGCCGCTGGCCGCAGCGATGCGCATGGCGGACGTCAAGGCGGCCCGCCCGGCGATCGGCGCCGCCGCGGCAGCCGGGGTGCGACACATGGCACACCGGTTCATCATCGGGGAGACGCCGGCCTCGGCGCTCGCGGTGCTCCGCGACCTGTGGCAGCACGGAGTGGCCAGTTCGGTCGACCTGCTCGGCGAGGCCACCATGACCCAGCCGGAGGCCGACCGCTACGCGGCGCGCTGCGACGAGGCACTGAGGGAGCTGGCGGCCGCCGAGGCGAGCTGGCCGAGCCGGGACGTGCTCGAACGGGACAGCATCGGCCCCATCCGGCGGACCAATGTGTCGGTCAAGATCTCGGCCCTCACGCCCCTGCTGCGCCCCGACGCGCCGGAGCGGGGGCGACGCGACGCCGCCGAGCGGCTGCGCCCGCTCCTGCATCAAGCCGATGCCCTGGGGGCGCACATCCACATCGATATGGAGTCCCTTGACTCGCGCGAGGCGGTCTTCGACCTGGTGCTCGATGTGCTCTCTGAGGAGGAGTTCGCCCGCGGCCCGTCCGCCGGGATGGTGCTCCAGGCCTACCTGCGCGACTCACCCGAGCAGCTCGAGCGGATTCTCGCCTGGGCCGCCCAGACGGGCCGGAGCCCGCCGCTGACCGTCCGGCTGGTCAAGGGCGCGTACTGGGATCACGAGCTGGTCCAGGCCACGCAGCACGGGTGGCCCGCCCCGGTGTTCGAGGTCAAGGCCGAGTGCGACCGGAACTTCGAGGCGCTGACCCGTCGACTGCTCGATGCCCGGCCGAGGGTGCGCGTCGCCGTCGCCTCGCACAACCTGCGCTCGGTCGCCCACGCGATCGCCTACAACCGGATGATCGGCGGCGAGGACCGTGATCTCGAGCTGCAGGTCCTGCGCGGGCTCGGCGACCAGCTCCAGGACTCGCTGGCTTCCCGCGGCTTGCGCGTGCGGACCTACTGCCCGGTCGGGGACCTGGTCGCCGGAATGGCCTACCTGGTCCGGCGGCTGCTCGAGAACACCAGCAACGAGTCGTTCCTGCACGAGCAGGCCCGCGGGACCTCGCTCGACGTGCTCCTGGCAGCGCCGTAGTAGGACCAGCGCCTGTTAACGTCGCTGGCCGTGTCGACGATGTCCCCGTTCGCCAACGAGCCGGTGCTCGAGTTGCGCCGCGCGCCCGTCCGCGCCCAGCTCCAGGACGCGATGGACGCGCTCTCGCCCAAGCTGCCTCTGCGCGTGCCGGTGATGATCGCCTCCGCGGAGCGAACCGGCGCTGAGCTGCTCTCGACCGACCCGGGCGAGCCCGAGCGCGTCGTCGCGGTGGCGACGCGTGCGAACGAGGACGACGTGGCCGCTGCGGTGCAGGAGGCCGAGCGCGGCTTCCGGGCGTGGCGCGCGCTTCCCGCCGCCGAGCGGGCGATGGCGCTGGTCCGCGCAGCCGCGTGGCTACGTGAGCGCCGCGTCGAGGTCGCCGCCCTCGAGGTCCGCGAGTGCGCCAAGCCGTGGTCCGAGGCAGACGGCGACGTATGCGAGGCGATCGACTTCCTCGAGTACTACGCGCGCGGCGCGATCGAGCTCGAAGCCGGCCCGGATCTGCTTCAGGTTCCGGGCGAGCGTAACGACATGCATTACGCCCCGCGTGGCGTGGCGGCGGTCATCTCGCCCTGGAACTTCCCGCTGGCCATCCCCTGCGGTATGACCTCAGCGGCGCTCGTCACGGGCAACGCGGTGGTGCTCAAGCCCGCCGAGCAGTCGCCCGGCTGCGCGCACGTGCTCGTGCAGGCGCTGCGCGCGGGCGGCGTGCCCGCCTCGGCCATCTCGCTGCTGCCTGGCGAGGGCGACGTCGGCGCGGCGCTCGTGGCGCATCCGAGCGTCCAAACGATCGCGTTCACGGGATCGCTGCCCGTCGGACTGGAGATCGCTCGCGCCGCGGGAACCGTGGCCCGCGGGCAGAACCACATCAAGCGCGTGGTCTCCGAGCTGGGCGGCAAGAACTGCGTGATCGTCGACTCCGACGCCGACCTCGACGAGGCGGTGCCGGCGATCGTCTCCTCCGCGTTCGTCTATGCGGGACAAAAATGCTCCGCCGCGGCGCGCGTGCTCGCGCACGAGGCCATCGCCGACCAGCTGATCGAGCGGGTGGCGGGGGCCGCACGCGTGCTGGTGGTCGGCCAGGCCGACGAGCTCGGCACCGATGTACCGCCCGTGATCGAGCGATCCGCCCAGGAGCGAGTCGCCCGCTACGCCGCGCTGGCGCATGAACAGGGCCGGGTCGTCGCGCGGGTGGAGCCCGTTCCCGAGCACGGCTGGTTCTGCCCGCCGACCGTCGCCGTCGAGTTGCCGCGCGACTCGCCCGTGTTGAACGAGGAGATCTTCGGGCCGCTGCTCGCCATAGACCGCGTCAAGGACGTGGAGGATGCCTGCGAGGTCGTCGACGGCCTTCCCTACGCCCTGACCGGCGGCCTGTTCGCCCGTGATCCCGCCACCGTGCGCTACGTCCGCCAGCGCACTCCCGTGGGAAATCTGTACGTCAACCGCGGCATCACCGGAGCGATGGTGGGACGTCAGCCCTTCGGGGGCAATCGGCTGTCGGGCACGGGCAGCAAGGCCGGCGGCCCGGACTACCTGCGCCAGTTCGTCGAGCCGCACGTGGTGACCGAGAACACGATGCGTCACGGGCTGGTGGTGTAGCAGCGCCACGGGCCGCGCGGTGCCACGGCCCCGAAAGCGCGAAATTCGGTCCCCGGGGAGGGCGTTCTTTCCGAGCTACGCTAAGCCTGGGTCCAGCTGCGGTCGATCATTCTCGTGGAGATGCCGTTGCCGCCGTCAATCGCGTGGAAGCTCGTTGTCGTGTTGGTGCTCGTCGGGGGCATCCTGCTCAGCGCATGTGCCCGAGCCCCCCGGCGTCCGCTGCCCAGCGCGGAGCTGCGCCGGCTCGTCCTGGCTGCGCTGACCCTGTACGCCGTCGGCGTCTACGCCTCGCTCACCCACCACGCCAGCCTAGCCGGCATCGTGTGCGTATCGGGAATCTCGACGTGCGCCCTGGCCGCTTGGCTGTCGCGGGGCGGCCGACCGGAGGACCGGCCGGATGACGACGGGCCGGTCGACCGAGAGCCGCCCCCGCCTGAGCCCGACGGCCTCGCGGAGTTCGCCTGGGCCACGTTTGAGCGCCGGTCCCGAGCCCCCTCGGCTGGCGAGCGCGAGCTCGCTGGCGCCGGGCGCTAGTGGCCGCGCGCGCCGCGCTCGGCCGAGCCGTTCAGCTGGAGCAGCAACTCATGCAGCCGCGTGTCAGCGGCCAGCTCGGGATGGAACGAAACCGCGAGCATATTGCCCTGGCGGACGGCCACCGGATGGTCCTCCACCCTTCCGAGAATCTCGACGCCCGCGCCGTGCTCCGCCACCCAGGGCGCCCGGATGAACACGGCATGCATCGGGCCGCCCCCGACGCCGGCCACCTCGACGTCGGCCTCGAAGGACCGGATCTGACGGCCGAAGGCGTTGCGCTGCGTGGCGAGATCCAGGAGGCCGAGATGCTCGCGGTCGAGCATGATCATCCCGGCGCACGTGCCGAGGACTGGCGTGCCGGCCCGAATGAGCGCGCGCAGCGGTTCGGCTAGGCCCTCCCGCTCGATCCCGAGCGTCATCACGGTCGACTCGCCGCCCGGGATGATCAGCGCGTCGAGTCCGTCCAGGTCGGCCGGCACGCGAACCTCACGGGCCGCCGCGCCGAGCCTTCGGACCATCTTGGCGTGCGCCTCGAACCCGCCTTGAAGCGCGAGTATGCCGACGACCTTGGAGCTGAGCCCTTCGCCGGATGTCGTCGGCACGCCTACCAGCCGCGCGGAGCGAGCAGCTGCTCGGCCTCGAGCTTGGACGTCTCGAGGCTCATCATTGGCCGGCCGAGCCCGGTGGAGGCAGCCGCGACACGGGCGGGATCCCGGTAGTGAGTGGTCGCTTCGACGATCGACCGCGCCCGGCGCTCGGGATCCTCTGACTTGAAGATCCCCGAGCCAACGAACACGCCCTCGGCCCCGAGCTGCATGACCAGCGCGGCGTCGGCCGGCGTGGCGATCCCGCCGGCGCAGAAGAGCACGACGGGCAACCGCCCGTCGGCCGCGATCTGACGCACCAGGTGCAGCGGCGCTTGGAGCTGCTTGGCCGCGGTGGCCAGCTCGGCGTCGTCGAGCGTAGAGAGCCGGCGAATCTCTGAGCGGATCAACCGCAGATGGCGGACGGCCTCGACGATATCGCCGGTACCGGCCTCTCCCTTGGAGCGGATCATCGCCGCGCCCTCGCCGATCCTTCTCAGGGCCTCGCCGAGGTTGGTGGCGCCGCACACGAAGGGAACCGAGAAGGCCCATTTGTCGATGTGGTTGGCCTCGTCGGCGGGCGTCAGCACCTCGGACTCGTCGATGTAGTCGACCTCGAGCGCCTCGAGCACCTGCGCCTCGACGAAGTGGCCGATCCGGGCCTTGGCCATCACCGGGATCGTCACCGCCTCCTGGATGTCACGGATCATGGCTGGGTCCGACATGCGCGCCACCCCGCCGTCGCGCCGGATGTCGGCGGGTACGCGCTCAAGCGCCATTACCGCGGCGGCGCCCGCGTCCTCGGCGATCTTGGCCTGCTCGGGGGTGACCACGTCCATGATCACGCCGCCCTTGAGCATCTCGGCCAAGCCGGCCTTGACGGTGAACGTGGCCTCGTCGCGCGCGGTCTGGAAGTTCTCGTCCATCCAAGCCTGAGTTTAGCCGCGCTGTAGGTTTCCCGGCGATGTCCGTTACGCCGGTGTTCGAGGGCTCGAATGGCCGTTTTGTCGCAACCGAGTTCGGCCGCGGACCGTGGGATCCGCGGGCGCTGCACGGTGGCGCGCCGGCCGCCTTGCTGGTCCGGGCGTTCGAGGGCCTCCCCGGCCCCGAGGGGCTTGCCCTGGCGCGGGTGACCTACGAGTTCCTGCGCCCGGTACCAGTCGGGCCGCTTGAGGTGCGCGCCGACGTCGTGCGCCCTGGACGCCGTGTCCGGCTGCTCGAGGCCTCGGTCCTCGCCGACGGCGTCGAGGTGGTGCGAGCTACCGCGCTCCAAGTTCAGATGGCCGACGCCGGCGGCGCCGGCGCCGGCAGCGAGGCAGTTCCGCCGCCTCCCGGCCCGGAGCAGGGCCGGCCGGCGGAGATCCCCGTGCCGCACCGGCCGATGTTCGCCTTTGACGCCGTCGAGGTCGTGTTCGTGGCCGGCCACTGGGGCGGCGGTCCATCGACGGCCTGGTTCCGGCTTCGCGGTCCGATCGTGGCCGGCGAGACTCCCTCCGCGCTCCAGCGGCTGGCCGCCGCCGGGGACTTTGGCAACGGCATCAGCGCAACCCTGTCCTGGTACGAGTACCTGTACATCAACCCCGACCTGACCTTGTATGTCGAGCGCGCGCCGGTCGGCGAATGGATCTGCCTCGAATCGCAGACGCGGATTTCGCCCGGGGGTATCGGGCTGGCCGAGAGCGTCTTGTACGACCGACGCGGCCGCGTGGGACAGGCGACGCAGGCTCTCCTGATCGCGCCGCGCTAACGGAGCGGCTGAGGTTTCTGCGAATTATTCGCAGTTTCTGCAAACGCCCCCGTCATTCGTGGTGACCGCCGACGCCCTGCGCGGTGTCGCGGATCACGCCAGAATCGCGGTCGCCCCCGTTCCCCGATTCCGCCCGCTCGCCGGCCTCCTCCTGCTCGGCGCGCCCGCCCCCGGCCTTCGCCTCGCCGGCGCGCCTGCCCCCGGCCTTCGCCTCGCCGGCGCGCCCGCCGCCGGCCTTCGCCTCGCCGGCGCGATCGGCTGAGTCCTGCTCCCGCAGATACGAGAGGAGCCCGCCGGCGAGCAGGATCTCGCGCTCGTGCTCGGAGAAGTCGTGGCTCAAGGTGAGCTCATCCCCGGTGTCCTCGACCCGGGCCGTGATCGTGTCCGAGCGGTTCTCGAGCTCCTCGCGGAGCTTGGGCAGCGACCACTTCTGTCCCACCTCGGCCCTGTCGTAATCGGATCCGTCCGAGAAGGTCAGGGCGACGATGCCCTGGGCGATCAGGTTGCGGCGGTGGATCCGGGCGAACGACTTGGCGATCACCGCCTTGACCCCGAGGTGCAGGGGCGCGAGCGCGGCGTGCTCGCGCGATGAACCCTGGCCGTAGTTCTCGCCGGCCACGATGAACCCGCTCCCCCACTCCTTCAGCCGCTTGCGGAACTCCGGATCGCGGTGGCGCAGCGTGAACTCGGCGATTGCCGGCACGTTCGAGCGGTAGGCCATCACTTCGACCCCGTCGGGCGCCAGATCCCCGGTCGAGATGTCGTCCGGCTGGACGGTGGCCACGCAGGCCTCGAGCGAGTCGCCCAGCGGCTTGTGCTCCGGCGGGCGCTTGATGTTCGGCCCGCGCGGGATCTCGATCCTCTCGGCCTCGCCTTCGTCCGCCGGCGCGAAGATGTGGACATCATCGACGTAGGGGCGGAGCTCGGGCATCGGCAGGAGCTCGGGGGGCTCGCCGTACTCGCGCGGGTCTTCGATCTTCCCGCTGAGCAGCGAGACGGCGGCCACCGCCGGCGAGCACAGGAACACCGAGTCCTCGGGCGTGCCCGAGCGGCCCGGGAAGTTGCGGTTGAACGTCCGCAGCGAGTTCGCGTCCGACGGCGGCGCCTGGCCCATGCCCACGCACGGGCCGCATACCGGCTCGAGCATCCGCACCCCGCCCTCCGAGAGCTGGCGGTAGACGCCTGACTCCGCGATCGCGGCGAGGATCTGACGCGACCCCGGCGTGGCCGTGGCGGCGACCTGAGGGTGGACGATCTGGCCGTCGCGATCGGCCAGGATCGCGCCCGGAAGCGCCAGGTCGTTGTAACCCGAGTTGACCGAGGAACCGATGCACACCTGGGCGATCTCGGTGCCCGCAACCTCCTCGACCGCCACCACGTTGTCGGGGTTGTGCGGCTTGGCCACGAGCGGCCCGAGCTCGTCCAGGTCGATCTCGATCCGCTCGTCGTACTCGGCGCCGTCCTCGGGTCCCACATCGACGAAGTCCTCCGTCCGGTCCTGGCGCTCGAGCCAGTCGCGCGTATTCTCGTCGGGCGGGAACACGCCCGCCGTGCCGCCCAGGTCGGCGACCATGTTGGCGATGGTGGCGCGCTCGGGGATGCTCAGATCCGCGGTCCCCGGCCCGGTGAACTCGAACACCTTGTTCTTGCCGCCGCTCGCACTGAGCCGCCTGAGCAGCTCGAGGATGATGTCCTTGGCCTGGACCCAGGGGCGGGCGAGCCGGCCATCGAGCCACACTTCGACCACCTCCGGGCAGGAGATCTCGTAGGGATGGCCCCCGAGCACCACCGCAACGTCGAGGCCACCGGCGCCGATCGCCACCATTCCCAGGCAGCCGGCCTGTGTCGTGTGGGAGTCGGCGCCCAGCATCGTCTGCCCTGGCTTGCCGAAGCGCTCCATGTGGATGTAGTGGCTGATCCCGTTGCCCGGGCGCGAGAAGTGCAGCCCGTACTTGCGCGCCAGCGCCTGGAGCATGCGGTGATCGTCGGCGTTCTTGTAGTCGAGCTGGACCACGTTGTGATCGACGTACTGCACGGCTCGCTCGACCTTGATCCGCGGCTCGCCCAGCTCCTCGAACTGCATCAGCGCCATCGTGCCGGTGGCGTCCTGGAGCAGGGCCTGGTCCATGCGGATCGAGATCGGGCGACCAGGCTTCAGCTCTCCGTCGGCGAGGTGCTCCTTGAGGATCTGGCGGGTCAGGCTGGCGGGCATGTCGGCGTCTCCTAGGGCGTTTCGAGCTTCACGACCGGAAGCTACCCCGCGCCTGCGCCACCATGCGTTGATCGGCCACGGCGCGTGCCGCGGCGTACGCGAGCGGCCCATCGCGCCGCTCCACCTGCGCCTGCACCTCGAGGAACGTACCGACCGGGACCGCCTCGCCGATCGTCACTTCGAACGAGACGATCCGCGCCTCGAGCCCGCAGGCCAGCGCCATCACCTCGGCCAGTGCCGCGCCGAGGACTCCGGGATGCGCGGTCCGGCGATCGGGCCCCTGGTGGTCCTGCTTGAGAAAGCAGCGGCCGGCCACCTCATCCGGAGCTGTCTGCTCCACCTCGAGCAGCAGCCCGAACAGGTTCGTCCGCCCGCACCCGAAGCACAGCTCGTGGTGCACCAACGGCACGAGCGCGTCCGCTACTTCAGGCGAAAGGCCTTGATCCGGACGTCGTACTGCTGTGCGTCCCGCGAATAGACGCCGTAGGCGAGCGCCTGGATGAGCGACAGGAGCGCGGTGTGGGAGCGCACGAAGGCCGGGGTGTTGGACGAGTAATAGAGGCGGATGCGGGCCAGCCGGGCCACCTCCGACAACGTTGCATCGGTGATCGCGAGCGTCGGTGCCTTTCGGTGTCGCGCGAGCTTCATCGTGCGGGTGATCAGCGGATGGGGACGCCCGGCCGACAGCCCGATCACGAGTGTCTGATCGTCGATCCGGCTGAGCCGTCCGAGCGCCTCCTGGGACGGACTGGCCACGATCTCGGCGCGGAGGTCGAGCAGCATCAGCAGGTGCCGCAGATAGCTGGCGAAGAACGCCATCTGGTCCGTTCCCGCGATCAGCACCTTGCTGGCGGACACGATCGCGTCGATCGCCGCCTCCACGTCGCCGCGCGAGAGCTTGTGCGCCGTGTCCTCCACGTTCACATGATCGGCGGCCAGCGCCGCCTCGAACTCCGTGTGGTCGAGCGAAAACAGCGGCGCCACCGCGCTCGGGGTCCCCGCCAGACCCGGCGGCCTGCGCCGGTACTCGTCGCGGGCGGCCTGCTGGAGCTCGGGAAAGCCCTCGAAGCCGAGCGCCTGCGAGAAGCGCACGACCGTGCTCGAGGACGTGCTGGCGCGCCGAGCGAGCTCCTCGGCGGTTTGGAACGCCGCTTCGTCGAGATGATCGACGATGTACTGGGCCACGTCCTTCTGCGAGCGGGAGAACTCGTCGAACCGGGTGCGAATGTAGGCGGAGAGCGCCTGATGGCCGGTGGGCGGGGCAGTCGCGGTGGGAGCAGACGGTTCCTTCATCGGCAGCCGTCTCATTCGACGCCATGCGGCGGCGTCCTTCACATTCCCCGACAGCGCCATGCGGCGGGCCGCCGCGCTACACGTCGCGCTGACCGCGCTCCTGGTTCTGCCTGCGCTCCGCCAGCACCTGGGCGACGACGTAGATGATGATCACGTTGGCGATCACGCCGATGCCCAGGAACGTGAGCAACAGAGCGATGGTCTGCCCCAGCGAACTGGGGTGTTGGCCGAGGATGCCGGCGAGCGCGAACATCGCGATCTGGAGCCTAGCGAACCGCCATACCGACGGCCCCCGCCGGGACCCGGCGCGGGTGCTAGCGTCGCGCCCGACCGCGCGCCTCGCCGCCCGGTCTGGGCCCTGTAGCTCAGTCGGTAGAGCAGCGGACTCATAATCCGTCGCGCCCAGGTTCGAGTCCTGGCAGGGCCACTGCGATATGCCTGCGAATTGGCCTGGACTTTCTGCGGAGGGGTGCCGCTCGGGATCGACCCGGCGTATTGTCGACCCGCAGACAATGCGCCCAAGGCGGCGCCCGTGAAGAGGACCTTGGAGTGCTCAGGCGCACACTGACCGCGGCGGCCATCGCCGCCGTCCTGGCCGGTAGCGTGGGGGTCGCCGCGCCGATCCGCGCGCGCGGGTCGCCGCGCAACGCCTCGCCTCGCTCCGCCGCGCGCTCGCCCGTCCCGGACAGGATGGACTGGGAGAAGATCCAGACGGCGGCGGCGCTGCGCCACATGGCCCTGGCGCCGCACCGAACCGCGCGCTTCAGAGCGTTCGCCGCGCAGCTGGGACTGCGCGAGCTCGTGTCGATTCACCCGCTCGCGCCGGGGCGGTGCCTGACGGCGGTGAGAGACCTTTACAACAACCTGCTCGACCTCGAGAACGCATTCCCGGGCGAGAACTGGGGCCCGCTGCGTCGAGCTGTGGCCAGGGAGCCGTCGATCCGGGCGTGCGCTGCACGTCGCGGGTGACGATCGCGGGAGGCCCGCTCCGCCAATCGGGCCCTGCTAATCGAGATACTCGTAGCCGGGGAGCGTGAGGAACTCGATCAGGTCCTCCGACAGCGCCACCCGCTCGAAGATCTCGCGCGTCTCGCCCGGGCGGCCGGCCTGCCAGACCTCGTCACCCACCGACTCGCGGATCCTACCCGTCTCCTCGTCGAGCACCTGGCGCACGAGTTCGGCAGTGACGGTCGGGCCTTCCTCGAGCTGCACCCCGTGGTGAATCCACTGCCAGATCTGCGAGCGGGAGATCTCGGCCGTGGCGGCGTCCTCCATCAGCGAGTTGATCGCCGCGGCGCCGCGCCCGGTCAGCCAGAACGAGATGTACTGAAAGCCGACGTTGACATCGGTACGGAGCCCTTTCTCAGTGATCGCGCCCGGCGTCGAGGCCAGGTCGAGAAGGTCGCCGGCGCTCACCTGGACGTCGTCGCGCCGACGCTCGAGCTGGTTGGGCTTGCCGTCGAGGCCCTTCTCGAACACGTCGCGCGCCACCGGCACGAGGTCCGGGTGGGCCACCCAGGTGCCGTCGTAGCCCTGGGAGACCTCGCGCTCCTTGTCCGTGCGCACGCCGTCGAGGGCCTTTTCGTTGGCCTCTTCGTTGCCCTTGCGGCTGGGGATGAGCGCGGCCATGCCGCCCATTGCGTGAGCGCCGCGCCGGTGGCAGGTGGCGGCTAGCAGCTCGGTGTAGGCGCGCATGAAAGGAACGGTCATGGTCACGTCGCCGCGATCGGGCAGGACCATCTCGCGGCGGTCGGGGAAGCACTTGATGGCCGAGAAGATGTAGTCCCAGCGGCCGGCGTTGAGCCCAGCGGAGTGCTCGCGCAGCTCGTAGAGGATCTCGTCCATCTCGAACGCCGCGGGCAGCGTTTCGATCAGCACGGTGGCCTTGATCGTGCCGCGGGGGATCCCCAGGGCCTCCTGGGCGAAGCCGAACACGTCGTTCCACAGGCGCGCCTCGAGGTGCGACTCCATTTTCGGCAGGTAGAAGTAGGGCGCGCTGCCCTTGTGCAGCAGCCGCCGCGCGCAATGGAAGACGTACAGGCCGAAGTCAAACAGCGCGCCCGTTACCGGCCCGGATTCGACCAGCAGGTGGCGCTCGGGGAGGTGCCAACCGCGCGGCCTGACCAGGAGCGTCGCCGGGTTCGAGCCGAGTTCGTAGAACTTGCCCTCGGAGTCGCGGTAGGTGATCGTGCCGTCGATCGCGTCGCGCAGGTTGCGCTGGCCGTCCACCATGTTGTGCCACGTCGGCGCGTTGGCGTCCTCGAAGTCGGCCATAAAGCCGTCGGCCCCCGAGTTGAGCGCGTTGATCGTCATTTTGCGTTCGGTAGGCCCGGTGATCTCGACCCAGCGCTGCTGCATGTCGGGCGGAACCGGCGACACCGTCCAGTCGCCCTCGCGGATGGCCCGCGTGTCGGGCAGGAAGTCGAGCAGCTCGCCGGCCAGCAGCCGCGCGCGCCGGCGCGCCCGCGCCTCCAGCAGCTCGCGGCGGCGGGCGCCGAAGCGGTGCTCGAGCTCGGCCACGAACTCGAGCGCGTCGGGCGTGAGGACCTCCTCGAAGCCCGCCTCCACGGGACCGTTCAGCTCGAGCTTGGCGTGTGTGGTCATCGGATCATCCTCTCGCTCGCGGTGGTTGATGCTTCCCCCGCCCGGCCGCTCATAACCCGGTGGACGCCCTCCGACTCTACGGCGCACAAGGCGACTACGAGCGCAGCGACGGCGGCCGCCACCGCCCAGGCGGCGATCCCGCCCGTGATCGCGTAGAGCGCCAGCAGCGCGACGGCCACGGCCAGCTTCTCGTACTCGACGCGTCCGATCATGCGTAGCGCGAAGGCGGCGCTCCCCAGCAGGTAGAGGGCGACGCCGGCGCACAGCGCAAGCCGGGCCGGCGCTGCCAGGGGCGCGGAGACCGAGTCACGGGTGAGCACCTTTATCCCGACGGCGAACGTGATGATGCCGGCGACGATCACCAGGTGCAGGTAGCTGTAGGCGTCGGCCGCGGCCAGCACCGGGTCGTGGTGGTCGCGCAGCCGCTCGGCGGCCGTCTCGGCAATTCCCTCGAAGTAGGTCCACCACATGGCGACCGTTATCAGCAGCCCGAGCGCCACCGCCACCACCAGCTCGCCACTCAGGGACCGTTCCGCGCTAGGCCCGAGCGCCCCGACGCCGATGGCGACGATCGACTCGCCCAGGCAGATGATCACGAACAGGCTGTAGCGCTCGGCGAAGTGCGCCACCGCCACCCGCTGCAGGCCACGCAGGCGCTCCCGGGTCAGCCAGGCCGGCCCCGCGTAGTCGATCGCCGCGGCCAGGACCCAGAGGACGATCCGGAGCGCTCCGTCGGCGAACGAGCCCCCGATCAGCAGCGCCATTCCGAGCGTGACTGTGAGGGCGAACCCGGCGATGGCCGACCATGCCGCATTGCCCTGCCGCGAGGCGTCGGCGTACAGGGCTAGGTGCAGGAAGCGGACGAACGCGTAGGACACCGCGAACAGCGTGGCCTCGCTACCGAACGCGTGAGGAACAGACAGGCCGGCGACGAAGATCGCGATCGACGAGAGGAGCAGGCAGCCCCGCAGGGTCGGCGAGCCCGGATCCTGCGCGTTGGCCGCCCAAACGAAAGCCGACCACGCCCACCACACGAGCGCGAGCACGAGCATCGCGCGTCCGAATCCGGACCACGTGAGATCGCGCCACAGCAGCGTGGTCACCTGGGTGATCGCGAACACGAACACCAGATCCCACAGAAGCTCAACCGGCGCCGTCCGCCGCTCGTCGGGGCTCTCGATCGGCCCGTCGCTCACCCCGCTGAGTATCGCGGGCTGCCGCGCAACGGTCGCTTTCGTGAGTACGGCGACACCGAGAGAGCTCACACGCGGATGCCTGGCGAGGACGCAGGACCGAAGGTGTGCCTCTGGAACATCGAGGTCCGAGGACTCCGGATGACCGCGGGCGCGGCCCGAACACGCGAGGCCGGATGCCGAGCGGCCGCCAGCCCGCGCAGGCGCCGCCGGGGGCCGCTCGAATGTCGGCGTATATGCGAAAGGGACCATTTCGCATAGGGTTCAGGCTTGCCATGAAGCTCGGACTGAACCTCGGCTACCTGATCCCCGGCATGTCGCCGGCCGACCACCTGGAGGTCGTCCAGGAGGCCGAGCGACTGGGCTATGACTCGGTGTGGGCGGCCGAGGCGTATGGGTCGGACACCGCCACCGTGTTGGCCTGGCTGGCCGGGAACACGAGCAGCATCGGACTCGGATCGGCCATCTTCCAGATGCCCGCGCGTTCGCCGGCCATGACCGCGATGACCGCGGCCACGCTCGACTTGCTCTCGGGCGGGCGGGTGCTCCTCGGGCTCGGGACCTCGGGCCCCCAGGTGGCCGAGGGCTGGCACGGCCAGCGGTTCGCTCGCCAGTTGCAGCGCACCCGCGAGTACGTGGCCGTGGTCAGAATGGCGCTGGCGCGCGAGCGCGTCGAATTCCACGGCGAGACGATTGAGCTGCCGCTTCCCGACGGTCCGGGCAAGCCGCTCAGGCTGATGATCTCCCCGGTTCACCGGATCCCTATCTACCTAGCGGCGATCGGGCCCAAGAACACCGCGCTGGCCGGCGAGATCGCCGACGGCTGGCTGCCCATCTTCTTCTCCCCCGAGCACGTGTCCGACGTGCGGGCGCTGCTCGAGGAGGGCGCTGGCCGCGCCGGGCGCTCGCTCGAAGACTTCGACATCGCGCCCACCGTCAACACGTATATCTCCGACGATCAGCAGGCGGCGCGCGACCGGATGCGCCCCGTGCTCGCGCTGTACGTCGGCGGGATGGGCTCGCGCAAGCAGAACTTCTACAACGCTCTGGTCCAGCGCTACGGGTTCGAAGACGCCGCGCGGCAGGTTCAGGATCTGTATCTCGACGGCAAGAAGGACGAGGCGGCGGCCGCGCTTCCGAACGAGCTGATTGACCTGATCACCCTGGCCGGACCGAAGGACCATGTGCGCGAGCGCATGGCCGCGTTCCGCGAGGCCGGGGTGGGGACGTTGACGATCGGTCCGATGGCCTCTACCAAGGAGGAGCGGGTGGAGCAGCTGCGGGCGGTGGCCGAGCTGGCGACTTGACTGCCTCGACTCGTCGGCTGCGCTTCTTCCTGGGCGCGTTCGGCGAGCCGGGTCATGCGTTCCCGATGCTGGCGCTGGGCGCGCGGCTGGCCGAGCGCGGCCACGAAGTGACCTTGGAGACGTGGTCGCGGTGGCGAGCGCATGTGGTGCAGGCGGGGATGCGCTTCCTCGCGGCGCCCGAGTACCCGCTGTTCCCGGGCCGCGCGGATCCGCTCGAGATGTACGAGGCAGTCGTGCTCGCCACCGAGCAGACGCGGGCAGCGGCCGGCGAGTTTCGGCCGCACGCGGTCGTCCACGATATCCTCACGCTCGCCCCCGCGATGGCGGGGGAGCTCGAGCGTGTGCCCGTCGCGACGCTGGTCCCCCACGTGTATCCGGTGGGCGCGCCGGGCTTTCCGGTGTATGCGCTCGGGGCGCGGCTGCCGCGCACGCGGGCCGGCCGCGCGCTTTGGAGCGCGGTGACGCGGATGACCGAGGGTGGGTTGCGCCAGGGCCGGGCACAGCTCAACGACACCCGGATCAAGCTTGGGCTGGCGCCCGTTCAGCGGCTGCATGGCGGGCTCAGCCGGCAGCTGTGCCTGGTCGGAACGTTCCCCCAGCTCGAGTACCCGCGGCGCTGGCCGGTCGGCGTCCACGTGGTCGGGCCGCTGATGTGGGAGCCGCCGTTCGCCCGGGTCGAGCCGCCGGCCGGCGCTGGGCCGTTGATCCTGGTGGCACCGTCGACCGCCCAGGATCCCGAGCATCGGCTGCTCCGGGCGGCGCTCGCGGGCCTGGGCAGCGAGCCGATCCGCGTCCTGGCCACGATCAACCGACGCCCGCTGTCGGGACCGATTGAAGTGCCCGCGAATACGCGGCTCGTGGACTGGGTCTCCTACGCCAAGACGATGCCGGAATGCGCTGCGGTGATATGTCACGCCGGCCATGGGACCATGGCGCGCGCCTTGGCCTGCGGCTGTCCTGTCGTCGCGGTGCCTCACTGCGGTGACATGGCGGAGAACGCCGCCCGCGCGGATTGGGCGGGCGTCGGGGTCAGGCTGCCGTGGCGGGCATTGGGGCCGAGCGCGCTGCGCTTGGCCGTGCGCCGGGTTTTGGCCGAGCGTTCATTGGGCGCGCGGGCTCGCGAACTGGCGGCCTGGGCCAAGGCCAACGACGCGGCCTCAGGCGCGGCCGACCTGGTCGAGGAGCTTGCGCGTCAATCGTCGCGGCGCTCGCGGACGAACTCGATCACCTCGGGCGAGTCGCTCTCGGCGACATCCATCGACTCTCCCGTGCAGCTGCACAGTTCGACCACGGCACGACGCTCGGTCACCTCCAGCGCACGCCAGATCGCCCCATGAAGCTCCCAGTCCTCGAGCTCCGCCACGGTCAGTCGAGATCGCATTGCAGCTCCGGGGGTGGGACTCGAACCCACAACATTTCGGTTAACAGCCGAACGCTCTGCCGGTTGAGCTACCCCGGATCTGTTCCGGATGGGAAGCGCGAACTCTAGCGAGAACCACGGGCTGTGCACCGGCCTCGTCTAACCGATCCCCAACCCGATCTTCGGGCAGAAGAATCATCGGCCAACCGTTGACAACCTACGGGGCAGGGGCTTCACGCGGCCTTGATGCATCGCGCCGTGCCGGCGCATAGGATCGCCCTGGTTGTTTGAGCGAATCGCGACTCGGCGGCATGAGGCTATGGGTGGGATCGGCCCGCGGTGCAACCGGGCCACTCGCGCCCAATCGTGCCTGCCCGTGCTGCTCGCGCTGCTGCTCGGAGCGGCCGTGCTGCTGTCGGCCTGCGGTGGGAGCTCTCAGAGTCCAGGCAAAGCGGGCTCGAGCACCGGTCCGGCCACGACTACCGGAGAAGGCTCGAGCAGCACCTCGAGCGCCACCACGACCAC
>JAFAZZ010000351.1 GCA_019239375.1 Solirubrobacterales bacterium
CGCGGCGCGGCCGCTCGTGCGGAGTGGCCGTACGGGGGGTTCAGTACCAACGTACGGGGGGTTCAGTACCAACGTCGCCGCGGCGAAGCCGTGCCGACCTAGCGGCCTTCAAACCAGATTCAGTCGGCAGCGTCTACGGAATCCAACAGCCAACCGAGCGCCACGCGCCGTGTCCGGGATTCGAGCCGAGGAATTCCCAGTACATCCACAGGTAGTCGCCGCGCTTAATTGTTCCTCCCCCGCCGCCCAGAAAGTTGTACCTGTAGATGCTCGCGTGGAAATCATACGTGACCGGCTCGTTATGGGGCCCATAAGGGGGATTGATGGCACGCCCGTTCAGCTGCGCCTGAGGCATTTCCGCGTAAACCTCAGCGCCAAGCCAGTCCCAAGACGCGGGTGTCAGATAGAAGTCCCAGAAGAGGCGTCCGCCTGACTTGTAGAAGTAAACGTTCGCCACCCTGTTGCGCCACCAACCCGTGCACCAGTGGTCGGACGGCGTATTCGGAACGGCTTGAGGGGGAGCCCCTGGCGCAGTGGGAGCGCCAGGGCCGATATAGCCACCCGCGTTCTGCGGCACGAGAGCCGTTGTCGTTGGAGGCGCAACTCCGAACAATGCGCCCGCATTCTGCGGCGTAACCGTTGCAGCAGCTGCCGCGTGTGGGATGGTCATGAACAGCAGAGTGGTCGCAGCCGAGCAGCGCTCGGAGCACGCGACGACGCGAAGCTGCAAACCGTGGGAGATCGACACTCGCTCTGTTCAACCGTTGCCCCTTTCAGTTCCCGACGCCCAGCTTGGCCCACCGACCGCTCGAGACGAGCTCCGCTCGATCCACTCTTCGCGGAGAGAGGACGCGTATTCTAATGAGGCTGTCAATCCCCGTTGGTGACCCCCCGTAGAGTGCGTGCTATGGACATTCCGCGTCGCGACGCGACGGAACAGTACCTCTCCCGCATGAGACGCAGGCTCGACATCGTCTGCGACGTCGATCTTGGCGAAATCGTAAAAGATCACCACCTGGTCCTCCGGGGGCTTGAGCGTGCGCCGCAGGGTGCGATGCTGCATTACGAGCTGATTCCAGGAGTTGGCTTCTCGGAATGGAATGAGCGAGGTCCAGAGTCTTTCCAGTGGATGGTGTATGCGCGCGACGATGTCGGGACGACCTACACGGACTACAACTCGGGGGCCTACGGCCACTCCGCGGGCGCCGCAGCGCACGGCGTGCGTGACATCGGCGGCACGATCCCAGCAGAAGCCCGGATCCTGGAGCTGCGGTTCGAGCCCCCCAGCGCAAACCCGGCCACCGGTGTGCCTCGCTCCGTCGTTGTCGATCTTCTCAATCGCAGGCTCCAGGTCGCGGAGTAACCGCCGATCGTGCGCTCGCGCCTCTAAGGGCTCACGACTAAATTATTGGAGGGTTTTTGGTGGTGGCGTAGAAATGCTGGTGGGTGATCGATGAGGACGCTATCCGTGAGCGGTACGGCCTGATGCGGGGGTTGTTGAATGAGCGGTCGCGGCGGCGGTGGGCCGCGGCTGAGGCGCGGTCGCATGGGCGTGGGGGGATCGCGGCGGTGGCGCGGGCGACGGGGATCTCGGAGGGCACGGTCCGGCGGGGTGTTCGTGAGTTGGACGAGGAGGAGGAGCTCGAGCCCGAGCGGGTCCGGCGGGCGGGTGCTGGGCGGCCGGGGATCTTGGAGCGCGAGCCGGGTTTGTCGGAGGCGTTGGACGGGTTGATCGATCCGGTCACGCGCGGCGATCCAGAGTCCCCGTTGCGGTGGACCTCAAAGAGCGGCGCGAAGCTCGCGGAGGCGTTGCGGGAGATGGGTCATGAGGTGGTTGATCGCACGGTGCTCAGGTTGTTGCGGGCCAAGGGGTACAGCCTGCAGGCGAACAAGAAGACCAGGGAGGGTGCCCAGCACCCGGATCGGGACGCGCAGTTCGCGCACATCTCAGAGACCGTCAGCGAGGCGATCGCTCAGGGGGAGCCGGTGATCAGCGTGGACGCGAAGAAGCGCGAGCTGATCGGCGATTTCAAGGCTGTGGGCCGAGAGTTCGAGCCCAAGGGCCGGCCGGTCGAGGTCCGCGGGCATGACTTCAAGGACAAGCAGCTCGGGCACGCGATCCCCTATGGCGTCTACGACCTGGCCGCCGATGAGGGATGGGTCAGCGTGGGGATCAGCTCGGACACCGCCCAGTTCGCCGTCAACTCGATCATCAGCTGGTGGGAGCACCTCGGCAACGCCCGCTACCCGAACGCCACCACACTGACGATCACCGCCGACTCCGGCGGCTCGAACAACCCCAGCACCCGGCTGTGGCGCTGCGAACTGCAGCGCCTCGCCGACGCGACCGGCCTGCGGATCCGGGTCTGCCACTTCCCGCCCGGCACCAGCAAGTGGAACAAGATCGAGCACCGCATGTTCAGCTTCGTGAGCCTCAACTGGCGCGGCAAACCGCTCGAGAGCCTCGAAGTGATCATCAACCTGATCGCCGGCACAACCACCAACACCGGACTGAAGCTCTACGCCCGCCTCGACGACCAAACCTACCAACGCGGCATCGACGTCACCGACGACCAACTCGCCGCCGTCAACATCACCAGGCACGCGTTCCACGGCGACTGGAACTACACCATCACCCTTCACTAATTCAGTCGTAAGCCCTAAGGCTGCTTAGACGCGGCATTTCGGCCGGTCGATCGCGTCTAATACGCGGATGGCCCGCTCGAAACGATCCGATTCAACCGGGTCTAATAAGGATGACCTCGTCGGCGACGTTCGCGCGAGGGTGCTGACCGCCTACCTGGAGTGGCTGGAGGGGCGTCCGTGGCGGCCCGGAGCCGGGAGGCGTACGCGCATCAGGTCCGCCGCTACATCGCCTGGCTCGGGATTCGCCCGCCCGTCGACGGCGATCCGATCGCCGATGACGACGCGCGGGATTGGGCGGTGCGCGACTACAAGCGGCATCTGAAGGCGGTCGAGCGGTGGAAGCCGGCGTCGGTGAACCTGGCGCTCGCGGCGCTGGACTCGTTCTACACCCAG
>JAFAZZ010000425.1 GCA_019239375.1 Solirubrobacterales bacterium
AGGCTGGGCTCCCCACCGAGGTGCGGATCACGGGCACGGCACGGCAACTGCCGAGCGACGTAGACCTCGCTGCCTACCGCATCGTCCAGGAGGGGCTCACCAACGCGCTCAAGCACGCCGGGGGTGCGAGTACCCAGGTGCTCGTGGCCTACGACGACGCGGCCGTCCGCATCGAGGTGGCCGACGATGGTCATTCTCGGATCCGTCATCCGCTCGCCTCGAGTGGGGCCGGTCAGGGACTCCAGGGAATGCGCGAGCGCGTGGCGATGGCCGGTGGGGAGCTGTCCGCGGGGCGTCGGCCCGACGGCGGATGGGCAGTCGTCGCCCGCCTCCCCGTTCGCCAGGAGGCGGGCACGGCGACCGAGGAGCCGGCCAAGGTCACCGTATGACCGAGCTCCGGGTGGTGATCGCCGACGACCAGAAGCTCGTACGAGCGGGCTTTGGGATGATCCTGGGCGCCCAGCCGGACATCGAGGTGGTCGGCGAGGCCGGTGACGGTGCCGAGGCCATCCGCGTCGTGCGCGCGACTCGCCCCGACGTGGTGCTGATGGACATTCGCATGCCCGAGCTCGACGGACTTGCGGCCACGCGTGAGCTTCTGAGCGAGGGACCCGTGGGGCGGCATATGCCCAAGATCCTGATCCTCACAACCTTTGACATCGACGACTACGTCTACGAGGCGTTGGCCGCAGGCGCGGGTGGCTTCCTGCTGAAGGACACGCCGCCCGAGCAGCTCGTCGACGCCGTTCGCTCCGTCGCCGCCGGTGAGTCGCTACTGGCCCCGACCGTGACCACTCGGCTGATCGAGCACTTCGTCGCCAGCCGGGCGACGCGCGAGCAACCGCCGAACGGGATCGATGAGCTCACGCCCCGTGAGCTCGAAGTCTTCAAGCTCATCGCGCGAGGTCTGTCCAACTCGGAGATCGCAGGTGAGCTCGTGGTCAGCGAGGCCACGGTCAAGACGCACGTGGCACGAATCCTGCTCAAGCTGGATCTGCGGGACCGAGTCCAAGTGGTCGTGGTGGCGTATGAATCCGGGCTCGTGCGCCCCGGCGGCGAGCACTGAACAACGCCCAGCGCGTAACCCGTCGCAAAATCCTTCTCGCGGATGACGCCAGATGGTTCGTGATGCCGACGGCGCGAGCCTCGTTCGGAATTACGGTCATCGCATGCTCACCGGATTGTTCTTGGCCGCTCTCGCCTCGGCGCTTTTCAACGGCGCGGTCGTCCTGCAGGCGATCGAAGCCCGTGAGGTTCCGAGCGAGCACGGGCTGCGACTGTCGTTGCTCGGACGCTTGGCCCGCCGGCCGCGGTGGCTGGGAGGAATCGGGCTGAGCGTGGCAGCTGTGAGCCTGCAGATCCTCGCCCTGACCCTCGCTCCGCTCACGGTAGTGCAGCCTGCCGACGCGGCCGGACTGGTGCTGCTGGCCACCGTCGGCGGCCGAGCGCTCGGCGAGCGGGTCGGATGGCGGGAGCTCGCGACCGTGGTCGGGATCATCCTCGGGATCCTGGCGATCGTAACCTTGAGTCCGTCCGTGTCGTCTAGCGATCCGAGCTTTGGTCGGGTCTTACCGGGGCTCGTTCTCGTCGGTGCGGTCGCGGCATCTCCGTATGCCCTTCGTCGGCGGGCCGGCGCCCAGGGTCTGCTCGTGGTCTTCGGGGCCGGATTCGCCTTCGCCGCCTCGTCCTTCTCGATCAAGCTCGTGGCGAATTCGCTGGCGACGCGGTCGTGGACGTCCTTGGGCTTGGCCGCGCCGATCGCCGCGATCGCCGGCGTCGTTGGCATGCTGAGCGAGCAGACTGCGCTACAGCGGCGCCCGGCGACGCGGGTGACGCCGATCATCTTCGTCATCGAGCTCGTCGTGCCCCTTCTGCTGGCCATCACCATCGGAGGTGAGAGTTGGGGATCGAACCCGCTCTCGCTGTGTTCGATCACCGCGGGGATGGGGCGCCTGATCGTGAGCGTGCTCGCATTGATGCAAATGCCAGCGGTGTCCCAGCTGCTAGCCGGCGATGACCAACCCAGTGAGCCCAAGGCCCATGCGCGGCTCCACGCGGAGCCCGCGCCGGCGCTCGTCTGATCGTCCTCGCGAACGACCCGCATCAACCGCCGGTATGACGACCAAATCGCTCGGACGGGGCACAGGTAATCCGCCCACGCGCCGACGACGGACGGCCGATGAACTGGGACCGTTTGTGGAGTCTAAGCAAGCAGGAAACGGAGTAGCGATGAGAACGTGGACGACGCAAACAACGGTCACGGGCCTCCCCGGCGAAGTACTTGCCCTGCTTACCGAACCGGACGCGATCGCGTGTTGGACGCCTGTGCCCTTCGAGCTCATCGACCTCGATACCGATCGTCTCATGGCCGGCAGCCGGGCCCGCGTCCGCGGCCGTCTCGCGGGACGCACACTGGAGTTCGACGTCGCAGTCCTAGCCGCGGACGACGAGCGGCTGGCGCTGGTGGCGACGGGTCCCATCTCGATCGACGTCGAGTACGCGCTGCGCCCCGCCGCGGGAGGGAGTGAGCTGCGCGCCTCGGTCTCAGTCCGCGGCAGCGGCCTCATCGGCCGCGTCCTCGCGCAGGCCACCGATGCGCTCATGGCCGCGGGGGCTCTCGACCTGGCGGTCACTCGGATCGCGCGCCAGCTCAAGCCCGCACTTGCGTGCTGATGGCCGAGACGAAACCACCTGCTGGTCAGCCGCGCTGAATAGCCTTAAACGTTCGCCCGGACGGCTGTTCGTAGCCAGTCCGGAGCCGCCGCCGAGGGCGCCTCACGCGGCGGATGATCGCTGCCACCCTGCCGACGACGTGACTGACCCTGTGGTCGGGGCCGCGACCGCGCCGAGTTGCTGCAGCATCGCCAGGTCGTTGCGAATTGGCCGAAGTTCGTGAATTCGTCGCCGAAGAAGTCATCGACCGCAGCGACGTCGCCGCGCTGGCTCAGACCCGGCCTCTGGATGGCTCTTCGGTCGCTCGCGGCTCTTGGGTGTGTTGCGGTGCTCGTGCCGCTCGGGTGCGAGTGGCAGAACTGCTCGACACCCGCGCCGCGTCCTGCCAGACTTGACGCTGTGGGTGCCCATTTGCTGGTGTTCATCGGCGTCGCGGCGATTGTGATCGTGCTACCCGGTCCGGATACCGCCGTGGTCACCAAGAACGTGCTCGTCCATGGTCGCCGCGCCGGGTGGGGGACCTCTCTTGGTGTCAGCGCGGGCCTGTCCGTCTGGACGCTCGCGGCAGCAGTCGGGGTGGCATCGGTGGTGCGCGCGTCCGCTGTGGCCTTCACGGTTCTGAAGCTGATCGGTGCGCTCTACCTCGCGTGGCTCGGGCTCCAAGCGCTCCGGGCCGCCCGCCACACCGAATCCGCCGCGGGCGGCGCCACCGCGAATAAGCCGGCGATGGGCGCACTCGGCGGCTTTCGACAAGGCATCCTCAGCGATCTAGCCAACCCCAAGATCGGCATCTTCTTCACCAGCCTTCTGCCTCAATTCGTCGATCGCGGACACTCTGTACTGCTTCCTTTCCTGGCGCTCGGCGCCCTGTTCGTCCTCATGACTGTGCTGTGGCTCTTTGCCTATTGCCTGATCGCCGCAAGCGCGGCTAAGACCCTCCAGCGCCCCCGCGTCAAGGCCACGATGAATCGCGTCACGGGCATCGTGCTGATCGCCCTCGGCTTACGTCTTGCGGTAGAGCACCGCTGAGCTCAGGGGTGCAGTCCGCTGGGCGGGGCCGGCGAGCGTGCGGCCGGTTTGTCGCCCCGGACTTCGCCGGGCATTGGTGCCGCTCACGTCGTCGCCTAAGCATCCTTACTGGCGGCTTTCGCGATCCTCTTGGTCGGCTGCCGAACGCGGCCCCACTCGAGTAGCTCGCGAAGCTGTTGGGGGCTGATGTTGCCACCGCTGCAGACGAGCCCAACGCGCCGGCCTGCGATACGCTCGTGGAGCTTGAGGACAGCGGCCAGGGGCGCCGCACCGGCTGGCTCGACCAGAGTGCGAGTCAGCTCGATCAGCTGCAAAGTGGCAACGCGAAGCTCGTCATCGGAGACGAGGACAAAGTCGTCGAGATGCTCAGCGAGGATCCGTTGCGGCAGCTCGAATGAGACGCGAGTCTGCAGCCCTTCGGCAAACGTATGCATTTCATCGGCGACGGGACGACGCTCCCGCCATGCGCGATAGGCGGCGGGGGCAGCCTGAGCTTGCACGCCGATCACGACGATCCGCGGGTCGATGGCCTTCGCGACGATGCAGGCACCGGCAGCTCCGCTGCCGCCGCCCACCGGCACGACGATCAGGTCGACGGATGGCTCGCGCTCGAGCAGCTCGAGCGTCGCAGTCGCGACACCCGCGATCAGCAACGGCTCGTTGCCGGAATGGATGTATCGCGCGCCACTGGCCGCAGCCACCGCTTCGCACCGCTCGCGCGCCTCATCGAAGTCCGCACCGTGCTCGACAACAGCCGCGCCGAGGGAACGCATCGAGGAGACCTTCACCGGATTCGCAGCGCGCGGCACGAAGATCGTCGCCGCAACGCCGAACAAGCTCGCCGCATACGCAACCGACTGCCCGTGGTTGCCGGTCGATGCCGCATACACCCCGCCACCCAGCTCGTCGGCACCAAGACCGGCCACAAGGTTGACCCCACCACGCACCTTGAAGGCCCCCGTCGGCAGGTGGTTCTCGTGCTTGACAAACAGTTCGGCGCCCACCATGCCATCCAGCGACGGATAGCGGCGCACCGGCGTCTCGTCGAGGTACGGAGCGATTACCCGCCGCGCATCGAGCACATCGCGAAGCTGCGGAGCCCGGTCTGACATGGCCCCGCTATTCGACCACATCTCGCTCAGATATGGCAGCTCCCGCGTCGACTCCCGGGTGGGAGCGTAAGTTGCGCACAGCCCTCAGATCGACGATGCTGACACCGTCGGTGGGTCGAGACCGCGGGTTTGCCAATGAGTCGGAAGGTGCTGATCAATCTCGCGACAGGACTCGAGGATCCTGAACGCGTGACGGTCGCGTTCCTGGTAGGTGGTGCGACTCTTCAGCGCGGCGCGGCCGTGGCGATGTGGCTGACCAAGGAGGCCGTCCGGCTCGGCCTTCCTGGTCACGCCGAGGCGATCGCCTGCGACGGATGCCCACCGCTGTCACGGCTATTTGAGCAATACGCGGACGGCGGCGGGCAGCTCTTGATCTGCCCGATCTGGTTCACCGCTCGCAAGCTCGACGAAGGGGCGATCGTCGCCAACGCGAGCATTGCCGGAGCGACTCCTATGTTGGAGTGGCTCGGAGAGGATGATGCAGCCATCTTCAGCTATTGACGCGCCCGCCACCCCACCCGCGCATGTTGCGGCGTGGCCGAACGGAGAATCCTTTGCGGAGCGACGCCTTGCGCTTGAACGGCCAGATGGTTGTCCGGGTGGGCGCGACGCGGGTATGGTGTTCGTGTGGGCTGGTCTATCCGGGCGTGGCCGTTTGCTGGGCTAGCGTTGATTGCGGCAGTCGGGACGCTGCTGCTTGCCAGCGGCGTTGGCGCCGCGCCCGGCGGCCGCACGACGGACCAGACCGTGCAGCATCTCCTCGATCGCCTCGTTGGTACGCCGGGCGGGCCGATAGGCGCGATCGTGACCCTCTACCGCCACGGTCGCACAACGGTCCTTCGCGCCGGGCGGGCGGACGCGGCGGCTCCGGGCCCGCCACGCCGGCGTGACCACATGCGGATCGCCAGCATCTCGAAGGCGTTCACCGGAGCGGTCGCTTTGCACTTGGTGCAGAAGGGCCGGCTGGATCTCGATGACACGATCGGGCGGCGGCTGCCGGGCGTAATGCCGCGCGCCTGGTCGATGGTCACGGTGCGGGAGATGCTCAACCACACCAGCGGGTTGCCCGACTACACGCAATCGAACGGTTTTCGAATGCAGGCTCGGACGCACCCTCGCGGCTACGTGTCGCCGATCCAGATAATCGGGTGGGTGCACAAGGAGGGCCTGAGGTTCACACCGGGCTCGCGCTATGAGTACTCGAACACTGACAACATCGTGGTTGGTCTGATCGCCCAGAGGGTCAGCGGCCGGCCGTTCGGGCAACTTCTGTCGACGCTCGTCTTCAGGCCGGCGGGGTTAAGGCAGACAGCTTTCCCGACACGGAGGGTCTCGCTGCCAACGCCGTATATGCACGGCTATGCCGTCGAGCCGGGCAAGCCACCGCAAGACGTGACAACGTTCCTGAGCCCGAGCGGCGCGTGGGCGTCGGGCGCAATCGTGTCCACCCCGGTTGATCTTGGCGCGTTCATCCGTGCCGATCTCGGCGGCAGATTCTTCGGCAGCGCACAGCGTCGTGAGCAGCTGCGCTTCATCTCCGGCGCTTCAAGCCCGCCTGGTCCCGGCAGGAACGCCGCCGGGCTGGCAATCTTCCGCTACCAGACGCCGTGTGGCACCGTGTACGGCCATACGGGGAACTTTCCCGGATACGTCCAATGGGCTGCTGCAACGCCGGACGGCCGTCGTTCGGTCACGACCTCGCTCAACATCGCCGCACCTGCCGGCGTCCTACTCCAGCAGCTACGTTCGCTCCAGGCCACAGCAGTCTGCGCGCTGCTCGGAAGGTAACTCTCTACCTCACTAGATGGTTCGCCTCTCCGCTGCGGCGCAGGCTGGCGTCTGTGCGTCCATGGCGATGGTGGCTAAGGATGCGGTGCGCCGAGATGGTGTCGTAGGAACTCGCGGAGGCGATCGAGAAACAGTCTGCCCGCGTCGGCGTCGAGGTCGAACTGGTATTCGTGGCCGAGCGGCGGCTGGTGGTCGTCCGGATAGAAGACAGGCTCGACAGTCACTCCGTGTGCGCGAAGTTTGTCGACCAGCAGCTCTGAGTGTGGCCTCAGTGGGTCGGCGTTTCCGACGGTGACGAGCGTAGGCGGAAACGAGGCGGTGAGGTTGTCGGTCAGCGACCAGGCAGCGGCCGCTGGGTCGTCGAGGAAGTGCCGCTTGCCTGAATAGGCCCATAGCACGATCTGCACGAAGCGACTGCCCGCCTCGATGCTCTCGCGGGCCAGTCCGAGGTCGTATGGGCCGCAGGCGAGAACCACGCCGCGCAGCTGTGCGGAGGTGATCGTGGGGTTGAAGCCGACGGCGCCGGCGTAGCCGGGAGTGGTCGCGAGCGTGGCGACTTGCGCGGCGATGTGGGCTCCCGCGGAGTCGCCGGCGACGGCAATCCGGTCTGGGTCGATCAGCAGGCGGTCGGCCTTGGACATCAGGTAGCTGAGGGCCTGCGTCATCTGCCGGGCAGGCGTCGGATAATGGTGGTCCGGCGCGAGCGAATAGCGCGGCGCCACGACGACGTAGTCGTCGTGCGCCAGGAGCTTGAAGTAGCCAGCAAGTTCCTCCTTGGCGCCGCCGACGAATCCGCCGCCGTGAACCCACAGGACGAGGGGGAGCGGCGCGTTCGCCGCCGCCGGACGGTAAACGTCCAGGAGCATGTCGGGCTCATCGCCATAGCGCTCGTCGACGAGCGCGATGACGTCCCCGGGTGCGTGCCGGTCAAGCGACTTGGCGGTCTTCGCGCCTCCGGCCGCGAATACGCGGCGCACCAGCAGCGCCGCCGGCCGCGGGCTGACCCACAGGCTGACGCGCAGCGCGACCGGAAGGACGGCCCTCAGCATCCGCTCAGCGAGCGCTCCGTGGCTGGGCTGAACGAGCGGCGTCGGCTGCTCGCCCATTTACCGCTGCTCGCCAGCCGACGAGCTTCGTATCGCCGTCTCATGTTCGGCCGAGCCGGCGTTCATCGTGGCGAGGACCCAGCACCCGCACCGCGTCCGATCCAGCTGTCGCCATGAGCATCCTGAAGCCGGAACCACCGTCAGAATTGTTTCAGGCCGGCTCGAGTGCGGGGAACGCAGTCGCGGCGTCCGTGGGCGGCATCGCGGGGAGGCCGCCTGCCTGACCTCCCCGCTGTGCGGCGTTGTCCTGCTATTCGAAGAGCCCGATCTGGTGGGCGAGTGAGACGTCGTCGCGCTTGGCCCAATGTTCGGCGACGCGCCCGTTCTCGATCCGGTAGAGGTGGATCGCTTCCATCTCGAAGGGGCGACCCGTGGGCGGCTTGCCCATGAACTCGCCCGTGTGCGTCCCGCGGGTGATGAGACGGATCGCGACGCGATCGCCGGCACCGAACGCGTCCTTGACCTCGTAGCCGAGGTCGTCAAATGCGTCGCGCAGCCAGCGCAGCACGGCATTTGCGCCTTCGGGTCCGGCGGGGGTTCCCGGCGGCGCCTCGTGGTCGACGTAGTCGTCGGTCACCAATGCGTCGGCCAGCTCGTAGCGGCCTTCCCCGTAGTACTCGAGTTGCGTGCGCATGGCGACATCGACGTTGCTGGCGGTGGCGGATGACATGATGCTCCTCTGGTAGATGTGGCTTCCGTTTAATAGAAGCTAATTCTACTCAACAGATTGCTATTCTGTCAACCGTGTGCGGGGTGCGCATCGATCGCCGCGAGCAGATGGCCCGGCAGACCCGTGCCGACATCCTCAGCGCGGCCCGCCGTCTGTTCGCAGCGCGTGGTTATGCGGCGACCTCGATCAACGACATCGCCGCGGAGGCCGGCGTAGCGGTCCAGACGATCTACGCCAGGCTCGGCTCAAAGCGGGGTATGCTGCTCGCGCTCATCGACCTGATTGACGAGGAGGCACGCGTCGGCCCGCTCGCGGAGGAGGTGACGAGCGCCGCGACGCCGCTCGCCGCGTTACGAGCAGGCGTGCGTGTGACCAGAAGCTTCCAGGAGTGCTGCGGGGACGTCATCGAGGCGCTGTTCACCGCCGCCGGCGCCGAACCCGAGCTCGCTGACGCCGTCGCCGAGGGACAGCGACGCCACCGAGAGGGAGCCCGCATCACCATCGAGCGAGTACAAGCGCTCCGCGGACTTCGAAACAGCGTGTCACCCGACCGCGCGCAGGCGCTGTTTGCGCTCAGCACCAACCACGAAGCCTGGCGGGAACTCATCAGCAGCTACCAGCTTGACTGGGATCCTGCCGAGGACTGGCTCGTCGACGCGCTATCCCGGGCGCTTCTCGCCCCTCAGCGCCAGAAGCGCGCCGATCACCGAGGCCGCGCTTAGCCGCCCGCATGGGCAAGATCGACGACACCGCGGATCTCCATCAGAAGCAGCACACCCCGGTCTATTCGGCTATGCGGCGAGGGTGTTCAGGGCGACCCCGGGCAGCTCGTATCCGAGGTCGGAGCGATAGTCCTCTATGGCCTTCTCGACTCGCTCGCGCAGCGCACGCCGGTCGTGGTCGGACATGGCGGCAATCGCGATAGCGATCGCACCAGCAAGCTGGGTGAGGTAGCGCCAATAAGCGTCGAAGTCCTCAAACCGCCATCTCACCTCCAGCTCCTCCATTCGTTGAACCTCGAGCTCCGCAGCGCTGAGCAACGAGCGGACGCGCAGAGGATCGGCCATCGCGAAGATTCCGGGAGCGGCCGGATCCGGTGGAGGCGCGTCGGTGTACCCGAGGAGGACTCGCCCGGGGACGCTCGCCCACGGGTTGCGGTTTGGGCCACCCCATACCGATAGCGCCAGCCCACCGCCGTCGCGGAGCACGCGCCGGGTCTCGCGCAACGCAGCACCGGGATCAGCCATCAGCATGTAGCCCCAGCGACACAGCACACCATCGACGCTGTCGTCGTTTAGGTCCAACCGTTCGGCGTCGAGCGCGCGGTGCTCTACGTTGCGGAGCCCCAGCCGCTGCGATTCAGCGCGAGCGGCCTCCACCATGTTCGGCGCAAAGTCAGTGGAGATCAGCCTCCCGTCATCACCCAGGGCAGCCGCCGCCGCGAAGCCGGTCTCGCCGGTCCCAGCCGCAAGTTCGAGAATCGTCTGGCCCGGCCGCGGGGCCAACGCCTCAACCATCCACTCGCTGACGGCGTGAGAGGCGTCCCACAGCCAGCGCCGCTCCCGGTCCCAACCCGCCGCCATGCGCTGCCACACATCGAAGCTGACTTGGCGATAGCCCGGTCCGGCCACAGCGCGATCATAGACCGACGCGGCGGCGTCCTCGCGTTCCCGGGCGGCTGCGGCGGCGCGCGCCAGCCACAGCGCGATTTCCTCCGTGGGCAGCTCCTGGTCAGCTTTGTGGCTGCGCAGGTATCGGTCCGGGGATACGATCTGTGTGGATGTCGGTTGAGTGGGCGGGTATCGGGCCGGAGGTTCTGCTCAGGCTCGATCGTTCTGCGGGTGAGCCGCTCCGAGTGCAGCTGGAGCGGGGATTGCGCGAGGCGATCCGTTCGGGCCGGTTAGAGCCGGGTGAGCGGCTTCCGTCGTCGCGCGCGATGGCGGCGGAGCTTGGAATTTCGCGTGGGTTGGTGCTCGAGTGCTACAGCCAACTGCAGGCGGAGGGCTTCCTGACCTCGAGGTCTGGTTCGGCCACGCGGGTGGCGGCGGGTGCCCTCGCGCGAGCTGAGCTGCCGGTGAGGCCGCCGCCGTCGGCGCGGCTGGCGGTGGATTTCCGCCCGGGTGTTCCCGACCTGACGAGCTTTCCGCGAGGGGACTGGGTGTGGGCGTTGCGTGAGAGCTGTCGCAAGGCGACGCCCCTTGAGCTGGGCTATGGCGACCCTCGCGGCGTTGAGTTTCTCCGCGTGGTCCTTGCTGGATACTTGCGGCGTGTGCGGGGGGCGGTGGCCGACGCCGAGCGTGTCGTCGTCTGCGCCGGATTTGCCCAGGGGATCAACCTCGTGCTGGGCGCGCTGTCAACGTGCGGCATCAATCGGGTGGCGATCGAGGATCCCGGGGACAACGACTACCTCGAGATCTGCGAGCGGCTCGGGATCAGGGCCGTTCCGGTGAGGATCGATGAGCGCGGCGTCGATGTCGACGCGTTGGCCGCCGCGCGTGTAGGCGCGGTGATTCTCACCCCGACGCATCAATTCCCGACCGGGGTTGCGCTGGCGTCCGAGCGGCGGCAGGCGCTCGTCGCCTGGGCGCAGGCGCGTGGGGCGATGATCATCGAGGACGACTATGACGCCGAGTTTCGCTACGACCGCGATCCCGTCGGCGCCCTGCAAGGACTCGCTCCTGACCGGGTGGCCCTGATCGGCAGCGTGAGCAAGTGTCTAGCTCCTGGGCTTCGACTCGGGTGGGTCGTGTGCCCACCCGAGCTCCTCGAACCGCTGGTTGAGGCCAAGCGGCTGAACGATCGGGGCTCACCAGCGCTCGAGCAGCTCGCGCTGGCGACCTTGGTCGAATCCGGCCGCTTTGACCGCCATGTGCGCCGCATGCGTCAGGTTTATGGCTCGCGGCGGGACACGCTGGTTCGGTCGCTGTCCGAGCGGGCGCCGGCGATCGTCCTCCACGGGTTGGCCGCAGGCTTTCACGCCGTTGCGGACCTGACCGCCGAGGCGGATGAGCACGCGATCGTCGCGCAGGCACGCGAGCGCTCGGTCGGGTTGTATGGGATGAGTTCGTTTTGCCCGAGTGGGCGCAGCAGTGCGCCGCGACTGGTCCTCGGATTCGGAAACCTGAGCCAGGCGGCGATCGAACGCGGCATCGTGGCGGTCGCCGACCTGCTCTAGGGAGCACATCGCGCCAGCGTCGACGACGCAAACCGGCTCATGCTTTCGCGCTCGAATTGGCTCTTACTTATGGGCCGCTTGTGGCTTAACGTGAGCGGCCATGAAAGCGCAGACGAACCGCACTTCCGTCCTCGCCTCTTCGGGATCGGCGTCGCTGCTGGGCAGCTCGATCTTGGCGCGGCTGCCACTGGCGATGTTCAGCATCGCCCTGTTGGTGCACGCTCAGAGACTGACGGGTTCATTCGCTGTCGCGGGTCTGGTGAGTGGCGCGTACGCAGTCGCGAGCGCGGTCGCCGCGCCGCTGCTGGGTGTCGTGGTCGACCGCTGCGGCCAGACGATGGTGCTCGTCTGTGGAGCGCTCGCCACGGCGCTCGTGCTGGTATTCGATGGGCTTCTGCCGGCTGGCACGGCCGCGCCGGTGCTGGTCGGGCTCGGCGCCGCCACCGGCTTGTGCACCCCGCCACTCGCTGCCTGTGTGCGCACTCTGCTCCCGGGGATCGTCGACGACCCGGTTCGGCTGCCGGCGCTGTACGCGCTGGAGTCGACCGTCCTTGAGTTGACGTTCGTCGCAGGTCCACCGCTCGCGCTCGGACTGGCGTCGGTATGGTCGCCGGGCGGCGCGCTGGTGATCAGTGGCTCGGTGATGCTCGTCGGCACGCTCGCATTCGCCACCCAGCCGGCATCGCGCCGCTGGCGTCCCCCGCGCCGCGCGGCGCGTGCTCGTGGCGGCTCGCTGCGCTCCCGGACGATCCGGACGCTGGTAGCGCTCCTGCTCTTCACGGGCGCCGCGTTCGGCGCGACCGAAGTGGGCGTCACCGCCGCCGCCCGCGCGCTCGGCGCCAGCGCAGCCGCCGGACCCCTCCTCGGGTTCTGGGGGGTAGGCTCGCTGCTCGGCGGCGTCGCGGCCACACGGTCGGGCGGTGGCGCGCGTACCGCGCGGGGCATGATCGTCCTGCTCGGCGCCCTGGCGGTCAGCCACGGAGCACTGCGACCCATCACCTTGTGGCGATCGGCATCGTGCTCACGCTGGCTGGCGCGACGATCGCGCCCACCGTCTCAAGCGTCTACGCGATAGTCGACACGGCCGCGCCTGCGGGCACGCACACCGAGGCGTTCTCGTGGCTGCTCGCCGCGTCGCTCGTCGGCGCCTCGCTGGGCAGCGCGGCAGCAGGCGCGCTCGCACAGACCGCCGGCCCGGCCCTTGCGTTCGCCGTCGTCGCGAGCGCCGGTGCCATCGCGGTCCTGGTTGCGCTGCTCGGATCGCGCAACCTATGCGGCGCCTCGCCCGAGCACCATCCCGGCCGGCGCACGCACCCTGGAGCGACCAACGGTCACTTAGCCACGATCGAGAAGGTACAAGTCTGTGGATCCGCACCCACATTGGCGTGAGCGTCGACGGTTGCGTCGCGACCACGAGCTGCCGGAGGAGGTCACCGCAGCCGCGAGCGCCTCTGAGCTGCTCGAGTTTATGCGCGCCGGCGACTTCGCCGCCTACTCTGCGCACAACGGTCCCAACGGCACGTCCCCAGGGGCGAAGGAGCAGACGATTGGTCGTCGTCGGGCGACCTCGACTCTCGGGTTGCGGCGCGGCGCGGCTCCGGGCTAGCCTCTGCTCAGCGTGATTGGTTTCCCGGTTGGATCGTTCGTCTCTGATTTTTGGGAACACCAGCTCGTCGATCATGGCCGCCAATACCTTTTCCTGGTGTTCGTGGGCTTCATTGGGTCGTTTGGGTTCATCCGCCTCTCGGCGCGGCTGATGCGAAGCCCTCGCGTGCCCTGGTGGCCCGGAAGCGTCGTCAGCGAGAGTGGTGTGCACCTGCACCACCTGGTGTGGGGCATCGCCGCGATGATGGGATCGGGTGTCATCAGCTTCGCGCTTCTAGTGACCGGCTGGTGGTACGAGGTGTGCGCTGTTGTATTCGGCATCGGCATGGGTCTAACGATTGATGAGTTCGCTCTCTGGATCCACCTCGACGACGTCTACTGGTCGCGCGAGGGGCGCAGCTCGATCGACGCGTCGCTGATCGCGGCCGCCTTCATGGGATTGATCCTCGTAGGTGGTTTCTCGCTCAATGTCAATGCCCCCCCGCCGTTCGGCGTGCTGGGAACAGTCTTCGCGGTTGCTGCGATTCTCGCGCTGTCGATCACCTGCTTCCTGAAACAACGCGTCTTCCACGGTGCGATCGGGCTGCTGGTGGTCCCCGTTGCGATCTATGGCGCGGCGCGCATTGGCAAACCACGTTCACCCTGGGCACGCCGCTTCTACGGCGAACGCAGACCGCGCAAACAGGCAAAGGCCGAGCAGCGGTTCCGGCCCGACCGGCGCACCGAGCTTCTCAAGGAGCGCGTCCGAGACGCGATCGGCGGTGTAACCGGCGAGGAGTATGAGGCACGGCTGGCCCAGCTGGAATCAAGCACCAGGAGCACGGAGCACTCACCTCATGATGATCACCGACTTCCATAACCGCCGTCCAATATCGAGCACTAAAGACGGATAACTGACCTGCCCGCGGGCCGAGGATCGCGACGGTACTTGCAGCCCGCGGCCCCTCTGATCGTCCGGCAGCGTCCGCAACCGACGTTCCCTATCACACGGCAACAACGAGCCGTTGCAGGAGGCCGTCGCCACCCGCAGCTGTTTCTGCTCTGTCGCCCCCGGAACGCAGCTCGCTCCAGGGTGACTTCTGCGCGTGCGACGGTGGTACGGCGCCTGCAGCCCGGCCGCCGTTGGGGCTGCCGATTCCTTTCTGCGGTGGCGGAGGTCTACATGGTCGACGGTGCGGCCGGCGAAGAGGCCGCCCTCGCAACGCGAGCTAAAGAAGGGAACCTGGCTGTCATGAGCGTCCCCACCACCATGCGCGCCCTGGAGCAGACGTCACTAAAGGGCCCGCAAGACCTGCGCCTGATCACCGACGCACCGGTACCGAGTCCGGGCCCGGGTGAGGTTTTGATCAGAGTCACCGCCGCCGGCATCAACTTCGTCGACATCTCGCAGGCCCACGGCACATTCGCAGGCGGTCCGCAGCCTCCATACCTGGCGGGCATCGAGGGCGCCGGTGAGGTCACCGCCGTTGGGGAGGGGGTGACCGACCTGGAGCCCGGCGCCCACGTCATTGGCGTGGGGATGGGAGGCGGCGCTTTCGCCCAGTACATGGTGCTGTCTGCGGCTGCGGCGGTCAGCGTGCCTGCGGGCTGGACCGACGAGCAGGCGCTCGGGCTCCTCGTAAGTTGGCCGACGGCGCTGGCGGCGATCAAGCCGCTGGGCTGCGTTGCCGCAGGGCAGACCGTACTGATCCATGCCGCGGCCGGCGGGACCGGCCAGGTCGCGGTAAAGCTGGCCAAGCACTACGGCGCGACGGTGATCGCCACGGCTTCACCGGGCAAGCACGCGGTGGTACGGGCGCAAGGCGCGGACCACGTCATCGACTCCCGTGCCGCTGACCTCGCCGCCGAAGTCCTGCGACTGACCGGCGGCGCGGGCGCCGACCTCGTACTGGAGTCGGTCGGCGGCGCGACCCTAGACGCCAGCCTGGCAGCGACCAAGCGAGTCACCGGCCGGGTCGTCGTCTACGGCGTGGTCGGCGGGGAAGCCGCGATCACTAACTGGCAGTTGGTCTACAAGCACCAGATCCACGTCATCGGCTTGAACATCGGCATTCTGATCCAGGCCGCTCCGAAGATCTTCGGCGAGGTCATGGGTGAGATGTTCGGGCTCCTCGCGGCCGGGGTGCTCGGCCCCGGCCAGCCCACGGCGTACGATCTGGCCGACGGCCCGAAAGCGCTAGCAGAACTGGAAGCCAGGGCCACCGTCGGCAAACTGGCCCTGCTGCCCTGAGAAACTCCGGGTAACGGGGTGCGTCGCCCGATTCTGATCAGGCGGAGCATGTCGTTGCCGACGGCGTCGGCACGCGAACCGGCCCAGACAATGTTGCAGTACTAAGCTCGCGGCGTGACATCGCATCTGCGGGCGGCGCCGAGTCAAGACCGGTTCACCGCCGAGACTGAAGGGTTTCGCCGGGAGCTGTTGGCGCACTGTTACCGCATGACCGGCTCGGCGTATGACGCCGAGGACCTCGTGCAAGAGACGTATCTTCGGGCGTGGCGTGCCTATGCTGGCTTCGAGCGCCGTGCGTCGATTCGGGCCTGGCTCTACAAGATCGCGACCAACGTCTGCCTGACTGCGTTAGAGCCGCGCCGGATCCGGCTGCTGCCGTCGGGCCTGGCAGGTCCTTATGACGGACCCGATCGCCCGCCGAGTCACGTTGCGCCGGGCGAGGTCACGTGGCTGGAACCGTTGCCGGACCGATGGATCGCCCCACCCGCCGACGGTCCGGCCGCGGCGCTGATTAGACGCGAGTCGCTGCGGCTGGCGCTGATCGCGAGCCTGCAGCACCTGCCGGCCCGTCAGCGTGCGATGCTTATCCTGCGCGAGGTGCTGGCGTTCTCGGCGGCCGAGACTGCGGAGATCCTCGACACCACCACGGCGGCGGTCAAGAGCGGCCTACAGCGCGCCCGCGCCCGGCTGGACGAATTGGAGCGAGCGCCCGAGGAACTACTCGAACCGACCGACAAGCGGGCGCGTGCGCTGCTCGACGGCTACATTGCCGCCTTCGAGCGCTCCGATGCCGGACTGCTGGAACAGGTGCTGCGGGCGGACGCCACGCTGGAGGCGACGCCATTCCGCGACTGGCAGTCGGGCCGCGCGATGTGCATCCACATCCTCGATGCGTACGTGCTGGGCGCGCCGGGCGACTGGCGGATGATCGCCACCACCGCCAACGCTCAGCCCGCCGCCGTCGTGTACCACCGGGATGCGGACGGCGCACTCCGAGCCGATGGCGTCGTGGTGCTTGCCCCCACCGCCACCGGCGTCTCCCGGGTGATCAAGTTCCACGACCCCGCGCTGGTCCCGGCGTTCGGGTTCTCGGACTGGCTCGCCGACTGATCCAACCGGGCGTGGGTCGCCGCGACTGGAGCTGCGGCACGAAGGGATGCGTCCGGATCATCGCGCGAAAGCATGCTCAAGTTCAAGTGAATGCCGATGTCCACGGCCGTCGACCTACCGGCGGCTCGCCGCTGGCGCTTCTCGATGCCGTACCGGCCTGGTCACCTGCTTGGCCACGCACGGCGTCATACCCGTCGTCGCTCCCACCTCCTGCCGGCGGTACGCGCTCGGCGGCATCCCGACCAGTTCGGTGAAGCGCGTGCTGAATGTCCCCAGCGACGAGCAGCCGACTTCGAAGCAGACCTCGGTCACGCTCAAATCACCGCGACGCAGCATCGCCATCGCCCGCTCGATGCGCCGCGTCATCAGATAGCTGTACGGCGATTCGCCGTAGGCGAGCCGGAACTGGCGGCTGAGGTGCCCGGCCGACATGTGCGCGTCACGGGCGAGCGCCCCGACGTCGAGCGGCTGCGCGTAGTCCCGGTCGATCCGGTCACGGACGCGGCGCAGGAGCGCGAGGTCGCGCAGGTGCTGGTCGGCCGCGGGTCTGCCCGTCACGTGCCAGATCATGCCACCTCGCGTCGGCGCTGCCGGCGTCCGGCACACCGGTCAGGCGCCGACGTAGCCCGCGAGGTGCTCGCCGGTGAGCGTGGAACGGCCGGCGACCAGGTCGGCAGGCGTCCCCTCGAACACGATCCGCCCGCCGTCGTGGCCGGCGCCGGGGCCGAGGTCGATGATCCAATCGGCGTGCGCCATCACCGCCTGATGGTGCTCGATCACGATCACCGACTTTCGGGAGTCCACGAGCCGGTCGAGTAGGCCGAGCAACTGCTCCACGTCGGCGAGATGCAGGCCGGTGGTCGGTTCGTCGAGAACGTAGACGCCGCCCTTTTCGCCCATCCGGGTGGCCAGCTTGAGGCGCTGGCGCTCGCCACCAGACAGCGTGGTGAGCGGCTGGCCGAGCCTGAGGTAGCCGAGGCCGACGTCCTGCAGACGCTCTAGGATCTTGTGCGCGGCTGGCACCTGTGCCTCGCCGGCGCCGAAGAACTCCTTGGCCTCCGCGACCGACATCGCCAGCACCTCGCTGATGTCGAGGCCGCCGAGCTTGTACTCGAGCACGGAGGCGTCGAAGCGCTTGCCCCCGCATTCCTCGCAGGTCGTGGCGACGCTGGCCATGATCGTCAGCTCGGTGTAGATCACGCCGGCGCCGTTGCAGTTCGGGCAGGCGCCCGCGGAGTTCGCGCTGAACAGCGCGGGCTTGACGCCGCCAGCCTTCGCGAACGCCTTGCGGATCGGATCGAGCAACCCGGAGTAGGTGGCCGGGGAGCTCCGTCGCGAGCCCTGAATCGCGCCCTGGTCGATCGTCACCACGCCGTCTCGGCCGGAGAGCGAACCGTCGATCAGCGAGCTCTTGCCCGAGCCCGCCACGCCGGTCACCACGACTAACACGCCGAGCGGGATGTCGACATCGAGGTCCTGCAGGTTGTTCGTGCTCGCGCCGCGCACCTCCAGGGTTCCCGAGGGCATCCGCGTCGACGGCTTCAAAGCGGCGCGGTCCTCCAGGTGCCGCCCGGTGATCGTGTCGGACTCCCGCAGTTCCTCGACCGTGCCAGCGAACACCACCTCGCCCCCCGCCGCGCCGGCACCCGGGCCGAGGTCGACGACGCGATCCGCGATCGCGATCATCTCCGGCTTGTGCTCCACCACCAGCACGGTGTTGCCCTTGTCGCGCAGCTCCAGCAGCAGGTTGTTCATCCGCTGAACGTCGTGCGGGTGCATGCCGATGCTGGGCTCGTCGAACACGTACGTGACGTCGGTGAGCGAAGAGCCGAGGTGGCGGATCATCTTCACCCGCTGCGCCTCGCCTCCCGACAGTGTGCCCGACGGCCGGTTCAGCGACAGGTAGCCCAGGCCGATGTCCACGAACGCGTCGAGGGTGTCCGTGAGCGCCGCGAGGAGGGGCGCCACCGACGGCTCGTCGAGCTCGCTGACCCACTTGGCGAGATCCGAGATCTGCATCGCGGACACCTCGGCGATGCTGGCGCCGTCAATCTTCGCCGATCGCGCCGCCTCGCTCAGCCTGGTGCCCTCGCAATCCGGGCAGGTGGTGAAAACGACCGCTCGCTCCACGAAGGCGCGGACGTGCGGCTGCATGGCGTCGACGTGCTTGGACAGCATCGACTTCTGGATCTTCGGGATCAGACCGTCATAGGTCAGGTTGATGCCGTCGACCTTGATCCTGGTCGACTCCTTGTAGAGCAGGTCGTGAAGCTCTCGCTTGTTGAACTTCTTGATCGGCTTGTCCGGGTCGAAGAAGCCGCAGCCTCGGAAGATCCGGCCGTACCAGCCGTCCATGCTGTAGCCCGGGACCGTCAGCGCGCCCTCGTTCAGCGATTTGCGCTCGTCGTAGAGCGCCGAGAGGTCGAAGTCGCTCACCGATCCGCGGCCCTCGCAGCGCGGGCACATCCCGCCGGTCCGGCTGAAGCTCGCGCTCTGGGTGATGGTCTTCTCGCCGCGCTCGACCGTGATCCCACCGCTCCCGTGCGCAGAGGCGACGTTGAAGGAGTAGGCGCTCGGCGGGCCGATGTAAGGCTCCGCCAGCCGGCTGAACAGGATGCGCAGCATCGCGTCGGCGTCGGTGGCGGTGCCGACCGTCGAGCGGGGGTTGGACCCCAGCCGCTCCTGGTCGACGCTGATCGCCGTGGTCAGGCCTTCCAGCACGTCGACCTCGGGGCGCGCGAGCGTCGGCATGAAGCCCTGGACGAAGGTGCTGTAGGTCTCGTTGATCAGCCGCTGGGATTCGGCGGCGATCGTGTCGAACACGAGCGAGCTCTTCCCCGACCCCGAAACGCCGGTGAACACGGTCAGCCGGCGCTTCGGGATTTCGATGCTGACGTTCTTGAGGTTGTTCATGCGTGCCCCGTGCACGCGGATCAGGTCGTGACGGTCGGCGGCGTGCAGCGCAGGCTGCCCATCCGTGCTCGTGGCGCTCATGGGTCCTGTAGCAGCCCGAGGTCGTTGCCGTCGAGGTCGGTGACCGTGGCAACCAGGCGGCCACCGCCGACGTCGTGGGCGGCGTCCTTCACGGTGGCCCCGGCGGCGGTCAGCTGGGCTAGCTTTGCCTCGATGTCCGCCACCTCCCAGAAGGTAACCGGCGAGGTCATGCCCTGCGGTCCGCCGCCCGGCACGAGCCCGATGTGCTGGCCGGCAGCCTCGAAGCCAACATAGTAGGACGAGTCGGCCGTCGGCGCTACGCCGAGCAGCGCGGTGTACATCGGCTTGGCGCGCTCCAGGTCGGAGACGGGGTGTAGCACGACCTTGATTCCCTGGGTTGAGGAGTCGGTCATGGTCCCTCCTTCAGTCGAGTCGCGGTTGATCTCCATGCGGCCAATCTAGTTCCCGCCCGCAAGGAGCGCTTCTCGATTCCTGATCGGTTTGGACTGTGTCCGCCAGCGCACGGTTCCGGGCGCCCCGGCCGCACATGCGGGCAGCCCAGGAAGCGGCTAGTGCCGCAAGGGAGGTGCGCGGCGACGCGCGAGCCGAGACTCGGCTTTCACTTCCGCATGGGTATCACGAGCGTGGTGCCGTGGCTGGTTCTGTACCGGGAGCAGTCGCGATTGCGGGCCACGGCGGGCGAGATCCTCTCCCCTCGGAATGGAAATGGGCAGTCCGATCAAGATAACCCTGTAGGCGACGCTGCGGCAGCGCTGAAGCGCCGCGATCTCCGTGGGACGCCCTGGCCGAGACACCCAACGAGGTTGTGGCGTGAAAGCGGGTATCTGGTTTTCGCCCCTGCTTTCTGGCGTTTGACGGGAGATTGCGGTGAAAGGGTTAAGGGACGAGTTCGCTTCCAGTCGGCGGCCGGGACGGCGCTGCCGCGCGCGGGAGCGCTCGACGAGGTGATCTCCCTAGCGCGGATCCTTGGAACTGCCCCGGCGCTGACCCGAACGTTCCTCCTGGCTGCACCGGGTGGGCCGCGCGGCACCGGGTCCTCACGCGAAGCGCACGGGCCGGCTCGTAGTAAGACAACGCACGTGTCCCGGCGCGTCACTCATCCGCGCGATGGTGTTAGTCGGCGACCGATCGGGGGGTCTATGAGCCGGCATCCGGCGGGTGGTGGTAGCGCGTGAACGGGATCGGCTTTCGCCAGCGCCTTCGGGCAGTGGGCCCGGCGGTTTGGCCGCGTGGACGCTACAGGGTAGACCCGTGCCCTACAGCACAGCCCGCGTCGACCTGGGACCGGTGGATGACCCAGCGGCGGAGATTCCCGTGCCGCGCATCCGGGGCCCGATCTTTCTGGATTGCGGCACCGAGGACCAGATCTGGAGCTCCTGCGCCTACGCCCTACGGATGAACCGCCGCCTAAATGCCGCCCGGTTTGCCTATCCCCACGTTCTGTACCGCTACCAGGGAGCAGGCCACCACGTCAACACGCTCGTGCCCTATCAGCCCGGCGAAGGCTTTGCTGACCTCACCGAGCCCCTCGCCGAGGGGAACACGCTGTTCGCAAACGCCGATGCCCACGCGCGCCTGTGGCCTCGCCTGCTCAGTTTCCTCGCGCACCCCGCAGGACAGAGGGGCGTCGTCACCGAACCCTCGAGCGCGCCACCACTCACGTCCCGTTAGGCATCTCGTCGCGCTCGCTGGACACACCTCACGAGGCAAAGACGATCAAACTAGCCAGACGGGGCGGCCGGTGCCGTTCGGGTGATCAGCGCGAGAGCCCTGACGACGCTCTGGGCATACGTCCGCCGCGATGCGCCGCCGTTCTTCGTGGCGCAGGGCGCCCGGGACACCTACTCGCTACTGATCCCCGTCTGGGATGGGCCGGCGACCAGAGGGGCGTCAGCGAGCCCGAAGGGCTTGGAGGCCCGATGGTCGGTCTGCCGGCGCACGGGTTTGCCTTGCGCCCGCGCGACCCACGTCACCGGTGCTGGTCGGCGCGCTCGCGATCGGCGAGCGCCCGGGCACCACCGTAGCGTTGGCGACGATGCGCTGGAACTCGGCGACGTGCGCGGAGAACGCCCGGCGGCCGGCCTTGGTGAGCCACGCGCGCGTCCGCACGCGCGAGTC
>JAFAZZ010000575.1 GCA_019239375.1 Solirubrobacterales bacterium
CGAGCGCCAAGGACGGACAGTCGTCCAGAGCGGGAACCTGGGCGACGTCGGCGAGTTCTGCTACTACCACATCCCCGAGATCGGCTCGTTGATCGAACTCCTCTACGTCAGCGAGCTACCACCGCCCGAGAAGGCAATCGGCTAGAAGACGACCGCGACCCCCACGGCTGGCGCAGACCGCGAACAGGAGACGTGCACCGCTCATCGGGAGGAGTGATGCACCGGGCTACTTACGACGACGCGGCCGCATCAATGGTGAGCTTCTGCTCCCTCCCGACGACGCGGAAGAGGTACGTCTCAAGCAGCGAGAAGCCGCGAGTCGACACCCCCTTGGCCTCTCCCGCAGTACTGTCAGCCGCTCTCCTCAGAGTTCCGCTAAGCGCGGTCGGTAGGGCTCGAGCTTGATGTTCGCTAGCGTCAGGCGGCTTGGCGGGCCGGGGCCAGACTTCGGCGGTGGCCGCGACGGTCTCGAGCACGAGTCCTCCCAAATCCGTGTAGGCAGCACGACCTCGTGGCCATCTGGGGTCGGCGACGGTTGCAGCACGAGGGTCGTCGCTCGCGATTCAGGGCAGGCTGCCGCACCGTTCGCACGAGCAGAGCGGCCGCCGCGGCGCGTGTAAGACGGCGCTTCGCGCGGCGCCAACTGCGGAATGCCCACGCAGTCGAGATGGCGCACGAAGGCGTGCCGCTGGTCGTGATCCAGCGTCAGCTCGGGCATGCCAACCTCGGGATCACCAGCGTCTACCGGCAGGACATTGATAGCAGCGAGATCGTCAGCACCGTCCATGGGCGACCGTCGCCGACGATCTCAGCTACCGCCGGCCTCCAGATGAGCGATAGATCAAATGCAGTCGGGCCGGCTACCCACAACGACCGGCCCGACCCATACCCGCGGCTGGCGAACAGCAGGGGGTGAGCCGCTTGGCGCAGAGACCTGCAATGCGGTCGGCGCGGTCCTCGCGGACCATGCTTGGCTTTGCGCGCGGCCGCAGCGCTAGCGTTTCCAGAGTCCGTGTTCCACGTCGCCGTGGATCACGATTGCAAAGGTGCCGTGGTCGCCCTGCCCGGTCGGGGGATAGGCAATCCTCGCCCCGGACTCCTCGGCTTTCTTCGTTGCCTCGTGGATGTCTTCGACTTCGAGGTAGGTACGCATGATCGGCTGCTCATGCGCAGCCAGCGGCTTCCGGATGCCGACCACGGTTCCGTCTGACTGCGTCGCCACGCGGGCCTGTCCCACGTCGGGATCCGGGGGGCCGAACGACAGGCCATGCACGTGCTGGTAGAGACCAACCAGCTTGTCTACGTCGTCGCTCACGATCTCCAAGTAGTGGACGGCCATCCCGAACTCCTCTCCGTATCGTCGCTTCCGAATCGTGCGTCTCGGTCAACCGCTATTAGGTGAACAAGGCCGGGGCGCTCAACGGAGTTCTTGGGCGATCCCTATGAGAAGTCCTTCGGGCCCGAAGAAGGATGTAGCAGAGCCGATACGCATCTTCGTACCGGACCACTTCGCTGCTGACAAACTCGGCGCCGTGCTCACGGAGCCGGGTCAGCGTCTCGTCGGGTCGTCCACGGCGAACATCACGCGTAGATAGCCGAGAGCCTTCACTGACGCGTTCCGCCGATCGAGGGCGTGAGAAATCGCGAGATCTCGAGCCGGCCGTGGCCGTCCGGTGCGCGCATCATGGCGATCTCGACGCGCATGTCACTCAGTCCAGTGACGCGCTCTGCCCAGTCTCCTTCGACAGTAGCTTGGCCTTCGAGCTCGAGGCCGAGCTCGTCAAAGAACGCGATCGTCGCTGGTAGGGCGTCGACGACAAACCCCACGTTGTCCATCCGGTGAACCGACATACGGCCCAATCTAGCCGCCCGGCGGGAGCTGCAGCGACCCGCTCCGGGCAGAAAGGACGCTTGCTCAAGGGTGTGCTTCCGCCATCCGGGGGGAAGGTGAGATCGAGCTGCTCAAGACGCTTCGGCTCGAGAAGCGCGTCGATCTGGACGATCTTCCCGTTCGTGACGGTAAAGGCCATCACGGAGAACACGCGGCCACGGGGCGCCACCACGGCCCCGGCGGCACCATTGACAAGCGCGGGTCTGACGAACGGGTAGAGCTTCGAGTAGGTGGCCGTGTGCGCGGCAACAGCCTCCGCGCCGTGCAGCACAAGCGAGGCCTCAGCGCGCAGTAC